>NZ_JBEAHS010000001.1:0-209082 GCF_040062505.1 Klebsiella sp. JN_Kp127 | reverse complement strand
AAACGCGGCACTCGGCGTGATTGCCCGGCGGCGCTGCGCTTGCCGGGCCTGCGAAAGGGGCGGAACCCGGCGCCAAATAACGTAGGCCGGATAAGGCGTCAGCCGCCATCCGGCGCAAACGCGGCACTCGGCGTGATTGCCCGGCGGCGCTGCGCTTGCCGGGCCTACAAGACCTGATAACCCTTTGATATAAATACATCTTTATCCCGGATAAGGCGCAATGCGCCGTTATCCGGGGGATATGCAGATTAATCGTTCTGCGCGGTCTGGGCGCCGCCTTTCAGCATCGCCTCCGCCATCTGCGCTTCGCGCTGCTTTTTATAGCTCAGCGCCGAAGCCGGGACCGGCATCACCTTCCCGGTCTCGATCCACGTCCGCAAACGGCTGGCGTCGGCGAAGTGGGTATATTTGCCGAAGGCATCCATCACCACCAGCGCCACCGGACGTTGGTTAATCACCGTGCGCATAATCAGGCAGTGGCCGGCAGCGTTGGTGAAGCCGGTTTTGGTCAGCTGGATGTTCCAGTTGTCGCGATACACCAGATGGTTAGTGTTGCGGAACGGCAGGCTGTAGGCCGGATGGGCAAAGGTGGCGGTCTCTTCTTTGGTGGTGCTCAGCTGGCCAATCAGCGGGTACTGCTCGCTGGCGATCAGCAGTTTGGTCAGATCGCGGGCGGTGGAGACGTTATGCACCGACAGACCGGTGGGCTCCACATAGCGGGTATGGGTCATACCCAGCGCCTGCGCTTTGGCGTTCATCGCGCGAATAAAGGCGTCGTAGCCGCCCGGATAGTGATGCGCCAGGCTGGCGGCCGCGCGGTTCTCGGAAGACATCAGCGCCAGCAGCAGCATATCGCGGCGGCTGATCTGGCTGTTGAGACGCACGCGGGAGTAAATCCCCTTCATTTCCGGAGTATGGCTGATATCCACCGTCAGCATTTCGTCCAGCGGCAGATGGGCATCGAGAACCACCATGGCGGTCATCACCTTGGTGATCGACGCCATCGGGCGCACCAGATCCGGCTGGCTGGCGTAGATGATTTTTTTGGTGGCCAGATCGACGATCATGGCGCTGCCGGAAGCGATGTCCGGCTGCGAGGCGGCTACCGCCGTCGGGGTTTTTGCTAACGCCTGGGGCGCAAAAGGCACAGCCAGCAGCAAGGTCAGGCTGAGCAAAGAGACTCGGAATTTCGGCATCATGGGCATTCTGAAAAGTATTTTTGCACGTTATGGAACGTACGCCGCGAGGTTAAGTGGGCAACTTCGCTGGCAAACGCCATCATACCGCGCCGTAAGGCCCTGTGCCTAATAAGAATCGTGAAGAAATGCTGCATTGCCGACATAAAATACATATTTGCCGGCAATGCATATTGACCCGTTTCGTCCGATCAGAACAGTCGGTAGCCATACCCCCATAGCACCACGGTGATCGCCAGCAGTACTTCCAGCACCAGCACCCCGATGGCCAGGGTCGAGCTGGCGAAACTGAGCCCCTCTTCCCGGTTAATGCTCAGGAAGGTCGGGATCCCGAGATAGAGCAGATAACCGGTATAGAACAGGGCAACGGTACCGATCAGCGCGCACAGCCAGACCAGCGGATAGAGCGCCACAATCCCGCTCAGGAACAGCGGCGTGGCCACATAGCCGGCAAAGACCATGCAGCGTTTCAGGGAAGGCTGCTGCGGATATTGCCTGGCCATCCACCAGATAACCCGCCCCATGATCGCCACCCCGGCCAGCATCACGGCATAAAACAGGACAGCCAGCGCCAGCCCGGTCCACATCGACAGTTTAATAATGGTGCCGTCACCGAAGTTCCAGCCCAGCTGCGTGGTGCCGATAAAGGCGCAAACCACCGGAACCGCCGCCATCAGCAGCACATGGTGCGTATAGTGATGAGAAATGGTTTCATTCTCGCTCTTTATCACGCTCATCTCCCGGTTGGGATGAGCGAAGAGCCCCCAGACATGGTTCATAGCGTCCCCCTTGTCACGGCTTCGTACTGCACTGATCCAAGTATAATTCACCCTGTAGATTATTTTGTGTACAGCACAAAAAATCTGCGTCGACGCGTTTTGGCCTGCAGGGTGTATGATTAACAGGTGATGAGGTAAGGAGATAAGCTGTTTATGGATATCAATCACCTGATTTCCCAGTATGGCTACGCGGCGCTGATCGTCGGCAGCATGGCGGAAGGTGAGACCATTACCCTGCTGGGCGGCGTCGCGGCGCATCAGGGGCTACTGAAGTTTCCCCTGGTGGTGATCGCTGTCGCCCTCGGCGGGATGATTGGCGATCAGTTGCTCTATCTGCTTGGTCGCCGCTTCGGCGGGCGCATTCTGCGCCGTTTCGCCAGCCAGAAGGCGCGGATCAGGAAAGCCCAGCGCATGATCCAGCACCGGCCGTGGCTGTTTGTCATCGGCACCCGCTTTATGTACGGCTTCCGGGTGATCGGCCCCCTGCTGATCGGCGCCAGCCGCCTGCCGCCGCGCATTTTCCTGCCGCTGAATATTGCCGGGGCGCTGGTGTGGGCTCTGCTGTTTACCACCATAGGCTATCTTGGCGGCGAGGTGGTTGGCCCGTGGCTGCACCACCTCGACGCCCATCTGAAGCACTGGATCTGGCTGATCCTCGCGGTGGTGTTGGTCGTGGCCGCCCACTGGTGGTTCAGGCGGCGCGAAGGGAAGAAGAAAGACTGAGCGGCGCGCCCGCTGACGCGCCGGGGGGCCGGTTACTTCACGCTCTGGTGGTAGCCGCCGCCGAGGGCCGAGGTCAGCTGAATGCTGGCGTCAATCCACTGGCCGTGCAGGCGCAAGGCGGTGATACGCTCCTGCAGCGCCGGGAGCTTCGCCATACTGACCCGGGAGCCGGGCAAGATCCCCGCCGCCATCCGGGCCTGCGCCAGGTCCACCACCCGCTGGGCGTCTTTTTCAACCTGCTGCTGCTGTTGGCTCTTGGCCATCAGCGTCTCGACCTGGCTGGCGGTTTTCGCCACCTGGTTGACGGCGTCCACCACCGCTTTGTTGTACTGGGCGATGGACAGGCTGTTCTGCGCGCTGGCGATATCCAGATTGGCATTGAGGCGACCGCTGTCGAAGATCGGCAGCGTCAGTCCGGCGGTGACGCCCATCTGCTGCGCCGAATGGCGGAAAAGATCGCTTAAGTGCAGGGCATCCTGCTGCAGGAACGCCATCAGATTGATGTCCGGGTAAAACGCCGCCTTCGCCGCGTCCACTTCGCTCAGCGACGCCTCGATATACCAGTGAGCGACCTGCAGATCCGGACGACGCGCCAGCAGCTCATAGCCAAGGGTGTCCGGCAGCTGCGCGCTGACCGTCGGCAGGCTGGCGGGTTTGAGGTTTAGCGACTGGCTCTGGCTGTTGGTCAGGGCCATCAGCCGCGCTTCAATCTCTTTCATCGTACCCGCCACGTCCGCCAGCTGCTGGTCGGTTTTGCTGACGTTAATATCGTTTTCCGCCCCTTCGGCGGAGTTGGTGATCCCGCGCTGATACAGGGCCTTGTCGACCGTCACGATATTATTTTGCTCGTTTTTCACCTGCTGCAGCACCGCTTTGATCGCCGCTTCCGTCTGCCACTGCCAGTACAGGCGCGCCACGCTGCCGGAGAGCAGCTCGCGGGTCTGAGCCTGCTCGGCCACCTGGGCTTTCAGCTCGCCGATGCGGGCTTTCACCAGCGCACGGTTTTTGCCCCACAGATCGAGATCCCAGCCGGCGGTCAGGCCGAAGGTACCGTTGGTGTACCACGGGCCGGTATTGCCGTCGGTGTCGGTGGCGAACGGCCCCATCAGACCTTCGGCCGACATGCGTTGACGTTCGATGTCAGCGGAGAAATCCATCTCCGGGCCAAGATTCGCCTGCGACATTCTGGCCTGCGCTTCGGCAAGCCTGATGCGCTGTTCGGCAATCTGCATATCCGGCGCGTTGGCGAGCGCGCGCTGAATCAAATTATCCAGTTGGGCATCGTGGTAGTCTTTCCACCAGTCGGTCTGCGGCCAGCCGTTTTTGACGGCGGCGGGGAGATCCATGGCAACGTGGGAAGCCGGAATTTGCTGCTGCGGCGGACGAGCAACCTCATGGGAAGGCGCGCAGCCTACCAGCGCGATGGCCAGGGGCAAGGCCGCCAGCACGCTATTATTTAATCTCAATTTCATTAGACAGGTCAGATAATATAATCAGGTGAGTGATCATAAGTTAATTGAATTAAACGCGTTTAGTAAAGCGTGTGACTAAATTATTAGTTTGCTAAAAATAAACAAACTTATCAATTCAAGGGATGAATATGAGCCAGAATATTTATGACGATCCGCACTTCTTCGCCGGCTATGCAACCCTCGATCGTTCGGTGAAAGGGCTGGATGGCGCACCGGAGTGGCCTGCCCTGCAGCAAATGCTGCCGCCGCTAGCCGGTTTGCGGGTGGTGGATCTCGGCTGCGGCTACGGCTGGTTTTGCCGCTGGGCGCAGCAGCAGGGAGCCAGCCAGATAATGGGTTTTGATATCTCCCGGCGTATGCTGGCGCAGGCACGGGAAATGACCCGCGGGGATGAGATTGACTACCGCTGCGCCGATCTGCAAACCCTGACGCTGCCCGCCAACAGCTGCGATCTGATCTACAGCTCGCTGGCCCTGCATTATTTACCCGACATCGCCCCGCTCTTCTCCACCCTGCAGCAGGCGCTGGTCCCTGGCGGTATCCTGGTTTTTTCTGCCGAACATCCCATCTATACCGCGCCGCTGCAGCAGGGATGGCAGGTGAATGAACAGGGGCAAAAGAGCTGGCCGGTCAGCCACTATCAGCAGGAGGGGGAGCGCGTCAGCAACTGGTTTGCCGAGGGCGTCATTAAACAGCACCGCAAACTCTCGAGCTGGATAAACGCGCTTATCGCCGCCGGTTTTGTGCTGGAGCAGCTGGATGAGTGGGGACCAGGCGCCGAACAGATTGCTCAACAGCCCGCCCTGGATGAAGAGAAAGAGCGGCCGATGATCTTTTTACTGCGCGCGCGTAAACCGGCTTAATCCCCCGCCCGACGATGGCCGGGCGGAGAAGCGTTACGCTTTCAGGCTGGCGCCGCGGCTGGCAATCACCTCTTTATACCAGTCAAAGCTCTTCTTCTTACTGCGCGCCAGGGTGCCGGTGCCGTCATCATGGCGGTCGACATAGATAAAGCCGTAGCGCTTCGACAGCTCCGCCTTCGAGGCGCTCACCAGGTCAATCGGTCCCCAGCTGGTAAAGCCCATCAGCTCAACGCCATCGTCAATGGCCTCCCGCGCCTGCACCAGATGGTCGTTCAGGTAGCTGATGCGGTAGTCATCGTTAATGCTGCCGTCGGCTTCCACCTTATCTTTGGCGCCCAGACCGTTTTCCACGATAAACAGCGGCTTCTGATAGCGATCCCACAGCACGTTCAGCAGCGTACGCAGGCCCAGGGGGTCTATCTGCCAGCCCCACTCCGAGCTCGCCAGGTGCGGGTTCGGCACCATGCTGAGAATATTGCCGCGCGCCTGCTGGTTCAGCGCCTCATCGGCGGTGACGCACCCGGTCATGTAGTAGCTGAAGGAGATAAAATCGACGGTGGTTTTCAGCGTGTCGCGATCGGCCTCGGTGATGTCGAGCGTGATGCCGTTGTCGCGGAAAAAGCGCTGCATATAGCCCGGGTACGCCCCGCGCGCCTGCACGTCGCCGAAGAACTGCCAGCTGCGGTTCTCCTGCAGCGTCTCGAACACATCTTCCGGTTTGCAGCTCAAGGGATACATCAACCCGCCGAGCAGCATATTGCCGATTTTGCCCTCGGGCACCAGCTCGTGACAGGCTTTGACCGCCAGGGCGCTGGCCACCAGCTGGTGGTGAATGGCCTGATATACCTCGCCTTTGCTGCTGCCGGCCGGCAGGCCGACGCCGGTCATCGGGGCATGCAGCGACATATTGATTTCGTTAAAGGTCAGCCACAGTTTGACCCTGTTTTTATAACGGCTGAACACCGTCCGGGCGTAGCGCTCAAAGAAGCCAATCACCTCCCGGCTACCCCAGCCGCCGTAGTTTTTCACCAGCGCCCACGGCATTTCATAATGCGACAGCGTCACCAGCGGGGTGATGTTGTGCTTCGCCATCTCGTCGAACAACTTGTCGTAGAACACGAGTCCGGCTTCGTTCGGCTCGGCGTCATCGCCGTTGGGGTAGATACGGGTCCAGGCGATGGACACCCGCAGGCAGTTAAAGCCCATCTCGGCAAACAGGGCAATATCTTCCGGGTAACGATGGTAAAAATCGATCGCCACATCCTTAATCCCGCTGTCGCCGGGTACGCGCTCGACCACTTCGCCGAAGACGCCGTGCGGCTGCGCATCGGAGGTGGATAACCCTTTGCCATCTTCCAGGTACGCCCCTTCCACCTGATTCGCCGCGGTCGCGCCGCCCCATAAAAAATCTGCCGGGAATGTTTTCATCTCTCTCTCCTGTGATTAATGGCTGACTGACAACAGCGGCTGACCGGCTTCGACGGCGCTGGGCGCCACCGTGTCGATCTCACGATAGTCATCGCTGTTGCTGATAATAATCGGGGTCGCCAGGTCGTAACCGGCGTCCAGAATTGCCTGACGATCGAACTCAATCAGCAGATCGCCGGCCTGAACTCTGTCACCCTCTTTCACATGCGCGGTAAACGGCACGCCGTCGAGTTTGACCGTGTCGATGCCGACGTGGATCAGCAGCTCAATGCCGCTGTCGCTCTGCAGGCCGATGGCGTGTTTGGTCTGAAACAGAGAGGCCACTTCGCCGGTGAACGGGGCGATGACTTTGCCTACCGCCGGGATAATGGCGACCCCATTCCCCAGCAGGCCGCTGGCGAAGGTGCTGTCCGGCACCTGATCGAGGGCGATGACGCTGCCGCTCATCGGCGCCAGAATGTCGTTTGCCGAGACCGGCGCTACCGCCACGGCGCCCGGCGCGGCGCTGGCGCGCGGCAGGCCGGCGAAGAAAGTTAAGCCACAGGAGATAATCAACGCCGCGAAGATGCCCACTATGCCGCCCCAAACGGTGCTATCAAGCCCTTGGGGCGGGATCATTTGCGCCACGGTAAAAATGTTCCCGAAGCCGAATGAATAGACGTTAGCATTACTGAAACCCACAATAGCGCCGCCGATGGCGCCCGCCACGCAGCCGAAGATAAACGGCCGGCGCAGCGGCAATGTTAAGCCATAGATAGCGGGCTCGGTAATGCCGAAGATGCCCGCTGAAAACGCAGAACCGGCCAGCACTTTCTGACGGGCATCGCGGGTTTTCAGCAAAATACCCAGCACCGCGCCGACCTGCCCCATAACGGCCGGCAGCAGCATGGGCAGCATGGAATCATGGCCAAGCACCGTCAGATTGTTAATCATCAGCGGAATCAGTCCCCAATGCAGGCCGAAGATCACACAAACCTGCCACAGCGCGCCCATCGCCGCTCCCGCCAGCCACGGCGCCACCGCGTAGATAATCTGATACCCCTGGGCCAACAGATGACTGAGCCAGGTCGCCAGAGGGCCAATCAGCAGAAACGTCAGCGGAACCACAACGGCGAGACAAATCGCCGGCGTAAAAAAGTTTTTCATCGATGACGGCAGCAGCGCGTTGCTCTTGCGCTCCAGCCAGCAGCAGACCCATGAGGCGAGAATAATCGGGATCACCGATGAGCTGTAATTAATAAAGGTCACCGGGATGCCGAGAAAGTGCTCCACCGCCGCGCCCGGCGCCTGGCTGGCCTCAAAGGCCTGAATCATCAGCGGGTGGGTTAACGCCCCGCCGATCACCATCGAGACAAACGGGTTACCGCCAAATTTTTTACCGGCGGTGTAGCCGAGAAACAGCGGGAAGAAAAAGAACAGCGCGTCGCTGGCGGCAAACCAGATTTTATAGGTTCCCTGTTGTGGGGTCAGCCAACCGCAGACGACCGCCAGCGCCAGCATCCCTTTCAGGATACCGGAGGCCGCCAGCACGCCGATAAACGGCGTGAAAATTCCCGACACGACATCGATGATCTGCCCCAGCAGCGACCCTTTTTCAACGCTTTCCGCCACCGGTTCGCTGT
The DNA here is from genome assembly GCF_040062505.1 of Klebsiella sp. JN_Kp127. Classification (NCBI taxonomy): domain Bacteria; kingdom Pseudomonadati; phylum Pseudomonadota; class Gammaproteobacteria; order Enterobacterales; family Enterobacteriaceae; genus Klebsiella; species Klebsiella sp. JN_Kp127. Next base: position 200,999 of record NZ_JBEAHS010000001.1, on the reverse strand, counting down.
CGTCGCTTAACCCTGCCTCCTGACGCACCGCCAGCCAGACGTCGTGAACGTGGTTGCCAATCACCACCTGAAACTGGCCGCCGCTCTCCACCACCATAATGACGCCCGGGTTGGCCTTCAGCCCTTCGGCATCGGCTTTGCCGTTATCTTTCAGCTTAAAACGCAGACGTGTCGCACAGTGAACCAGACTCACAATGTTCTCTTTGCCGCCGACGCGGCGGAGAATATCCTGCGCGAGTGCTTTATATTCCATGCTCTTTTCCTTACTGCCGCTGCCCGCAGACAACCGGCGACTGAGTAGTAAAAATAAAAAAAACCCGAGAACCACGCCGGTAGGCGTCGCGCTCAGGTTTTGCCTGCATCATGCAGTAACAATCCAGTTTTGTCGGGAGACTTAGCGTCCCTCTTTTCTTACCCGTTCAATATGAATGGCAAGAAACATAATTTCTTCGGTGGTCAGCGCCCGCTGATACTGCTTTTGCAGATGCGTCGCCACCGTTTCCGCGCACTTCCACGCTTTGGCGTAGTTGTCTTTCACCGCGCTGTGCAGCGAGACGTCGTCATCTTCCACCACCGTGCGGGTCAGCATCCGCTGGGCGAAAAACTTCAGGTGGGTGACGAAACGCTGATAGCTCAGCGACTCCTCGTCGTATTTCAGATGCAGCTGATACTTCACCAGCTGCAGGATCTCCTGCATCACCCGGGTCACGTGCATGACCTCCGGCATTTCGCTGTTGAGCTGCGCCGTCACCAGATGGAGGGCGATAAATCCGGCTTCATCCTCCGCCAGCGCCACGCCGAGCCGTTTGCCAATAATGGCCCTTGCCTCCTGGCCCAGCGCGAACTCCTTCGGATAGAGCCGCTTGATCTCCCACAGCAGCACGTTACGCAGTGCGATGCCCTTTTTCTGCCGCTCGATAGCAAAGTGACAGTGATCCGTTAACGTGATGTACAAACTTTCCTGTAACTTGCCCAACCGCCCGCGCGCCAGGTCGATAATGCGATCGCAGGTGGTCATCACTTCTAACGGAATCTGACTGAGCAGTTCACCTAAGCGGCCGACCAGTTCATCGCTTTGTAAGGCGAAGACTTTTTCAATTTTGCTGTCGTCCAGCGCGTCGCCCGGGCGTTTCTGAAAGGCCAGCCCTCGCCCCATCACCACCTGTTCGCGCTGGTGTTCGTCAAGAACCACCACCACATTGTTATTGAGTACTTTGGCGATTTGCATATTGACCCCAGAAACAAAAAAACCTGACCCCCGACGAAACGCCAGGTAATCAGGTTTTGCCTGCCGCAGCAGTTGCAATCCAACGCCAGCACTGTAACAACTTCTGCTGCGCGCTCAACCTGACAAGTGAAAAAACGTGATTAAGATCGCGACTATCAGAAGGTCACGACGGTTTTCCACTCCACCACCCACGCGTCCTGGGTCTGCGCAACGCCGCCCGGACGGTGCCAGTACTGCAGGCCCGGCTGCAGCTCCAGCCAGGAGACCGGACGGAAGCGATAATAGAGTTCGCCGTTCAGCGAGTGGCCGGCCACCGGCTGCCAGGCCGGATCGTTATAGTCGGCGGCGCCGCTGAGCTGGTTCATATAGCGCTGATTGCGCGCGTAGTGGCTGCTCATGTCGATCCACGTCAGGCCGAAGCCGATCCAGTCCTCCGGACGGGCGTCAAACAGCCCGCGGTAACGCATCGAGGCGGCGACGGCGGAGTGGATATAGTTGCTGCGCTGGTCGCTGAGGCTGCCGCTCAGCGAGACGCTCATTCCCCGCAGCGGATCGTCGGCGTGGCGGGTAATCTGCTGGTTCAGGCCGGCGTACATAAACCAGGTGCTGTCGTGCTCGGCGTAGCCCTGCGGGTCCGTCGCCCCGGCGCCGCCGGATTTGCCGCTGTAGAGGTCGCTTTGCGGCGCGTTAGTCCAGACCACGCCGAGGTTATAGGCTCCCGGCAGGCCATTCATCAGCGGACGGGTTTCGATCTCCATCGGCAGTAAAATGCCTTTGCTGCCCTTCGTCGACCAGCTCCAGGCATGGCTGCGCGAGGCGGCCTGCGGGTTTTGCTCCATCACCCCGCCTTTGAGGGTCACCGTCGGCGTCAGCTTGTACTCCAGGGTGGTGCCCCAGGTGTGGATGTTCCAGTTATTCCAGGTCAGCGAGTTGGCCGATTTGCCGCCGCACTGGGTCAACAGCTGGAAATCGCAGGGAATGATCTGGTCGAAGGTTTGCACCTTGTTCATCATGCCGATGCGCCAGGTCAGGCGACGGTCGTCAAAGCTGCGGGCGAAGGTCAGCCAGCCGAGACGGGTGATTGACCCGCCGCCCCAGCTCTCCTGCGACAGATCGTTGAAGCTGACCCGCGGATCCTGCAGCCGTTTCGTGGTGAGGTTATCATCGTGGTTGCGGTTGACGATGTTGCCCTCGAGACGGGCGTCCGGTATGCCGGTCCAGCGCTCCAGATCCTGGGTAAAGGTCAACGACACCTGGTCAATATAGGCCAGATGTTTATCGTGGTTATAACCACCGCCGGCGTTGTAGGCCATCTCGTTAAGATAGCCGAGATTATAATGAAAGCCGTTCTCTTCAAGGATTGGACGAATACCCAGCATATCGCCCAGCAGCCCTGGCTGTCCGGCTTCAAACCCCAGCACGCTGCCGTTCCACGCCGGGGTTTGCGCCGCGTTCACGACGGGCGCCATCGCCGCCAGCGCCGCGCCGATAAAAAGCTGATTTATTTTTTTGTTATACATTGTGATCTCCACCGTGACTGAATAAAAACAAAGGGGATCCCCAGGCTATTTATTTACCTGTTTTCTTTTTTAAAAAATGAATGGCAGGGGCCTCCTTCGGTAATAAAACCGCGACCGTGCCAGAGAAAAGATGAATGACAATCTCTTGTTTTACGTCATCATTTACCCACCGTTAAATTTTGGCCAAAAAAAAACCTAAGCACTTGCCGCCACGAATGACGGAAGTGCTTAGGTTTTGCCTGCGTTCAGTAGCAATCCTGAATTGATTGACCGCACAGTATCACTTTATTTCACTCATGCCTATCATCAATAGGCAGACAAGTAATAATATGTGAAGCGAATAACAATATGGCGCTTAATAGCGGGCGATCGCCGCCGCTATTTCAGCAGAGGTTTGCAGGGCGCGAATTTCATTAAACAGCGTCAGCGCCTCGGTATATTCCTTGCGTAAATAGCCCAGCCACTGCTTAATTCTCGCCACATGATACAGGCCGGTATCGCCCTGTTTTTCCAGACGGGTATATTTTTGCAACAGCTGAACCACCTGCGGCCACGGCATGCGCGGTTCGTTATATTTGATCACCCGGCTGAGGTTCGGTACGTTGAGCGCCCCGCGGCCAATCATCACCGAATCGCAGCCGGTGACGGCCATACAGTCCTGAGCGCTTTGCCAGTCCCAGATTTCGCCGTTGGCGACTACCGGAATGGTCAGGCGCCGGCGGATCTCGCCGATGGCCTGCCAGTTGATGCGCTCCGCTTTGTAGCCATCTTCTTTGGTGCGGCCGTGGACCACCAGCTCGCTGGCCCCCGCCTGCTGCACCGCGTCGGCGATTTCAAAGCGCCGTTCGCCGCTGTCCCAGCCGAGACGAACTTTCACCGTCACCGGCAGATGACCGGGCACCGCCTCGCGCATCGCCTTCGCGCCGCGATAGATAAGCTCCGGGTCTTTCAGCAGCGTCGCCCCGCCGCCGCTGCCGTTCACCAGCTTCGACGGACAGCCGCAGTTTAAATCGACGCCCCACGAGCCCAGCGCCACCGCGCGGGCGGCGTTTTCCGCCAGCCACTCGGGATATTGCCCCAGCAGCTGGACGCGCACGCGGGTACCGGACGGGGTGCGGCTTTGATGATGCAGTTCCGGGCACAGCCTGTAGAACGATTTAACCGGCAGCAATTGATCCACCACCCGCAGAAACTCGGTGATGCACAGATCGTAATCGTTCACTTCGGTCAGCAGCTCGCGCACCAGCGAATCGAGCACGCCTTCCATCGGCGCCAGTAGTACACGCATATCGTTACCCGGAAAAAAAAGAGGCGCTATGGTAGCGCCTCCGGGCGTTGGTTGAAAGTGCTCAATGCGTCCCGCCTGTCGTACGCCATTCCCCATTCGGCGAATGCGGCAAAGCGAGGAGATAATCTCTATGCTTTACAGGAGTCTGCGGCATCTCATACCGCCTTCATTTGCCGCTTCTCTTCCAAAAAGGTAGCGTGGGACCCGATATACCCAAAGCTGCGAGCTGTCAGGTCCTGCCGGGAGAGGCTATTGTTCCCGTACGCTATCAGCGCTATGCATAGAATTCATGATGTGATCGGTAGCACATTTTAGGGATTAATTGTATGATGAATGCACTTCATCAAGGGTTATTACCATGAGTAAATCGCTGACTATTATCTGGCACTACCTGCGGGCTTTCGTCCTGATTTACGCCTGCTTATACGCCGGAATATTTATCGCCGGGCTGCTGCCCATCACCATTCCCGGCAGCATCATCGGCATGCTGATCCTCTTCGTGCTGCTGGCGCTGCAAATTATGCCGCCGCAGTGGGTCAACCCCGGCTGCAATATCCTGATCCGCTATATGGCGCTGCTGTTCGTGCCGATCGGCGTCGGCGTGATGCAGTACTGGGATCTGCTGCGCGCCCAGCTGGGGCCGGTCGTCATCTCCTGCGCCATCAGCACGCTGGTGGTGTTTGTGGTGGTGAGCTGGAGCTCTCACCTGGTGCATGGCGAACGCAAAGTGATTGGGCAAAAGGAAAAGAAAAATGATGCATGAAATCTGGTGGTCGCTGCCGCTAACCCTGATCGTCTTTTTCCTCGCCCGCAAACTGGCGGCCCGCTTTAAGTTCCCGCTACTCAACCCGCTGCTGGTGGCGATGGTAGTGATAATCCCGTTTCTGCTGCTGACCGGGATCTCCTATGAGCGTTACTTTGCCGGCAGCAAGATCCTGAACGATCTGCTGCAGCCAGCGGTGGTCGCGCTGGCTTTCCCGCTGTATGAACAGCTGCACCAGATCCGCGCGCGCTGGAAATCGATCATCACCATCTGCTTTATCGGCAGCTGCGTGGCGATGATCACCGGCACCACCGTGGCCCTGCTGATGGGCGCCACACCGCAGATCGCCGCCTCTGTTCTGCCCAAATCGGTGACCACGCCGATTGCCATGGCGGTAAGCGGCAGTATCGGCGGCATCCCGGCCATCAGCGCCGTGTGCGTGATTTTTGTCGGCATCCTTGGCGCGGTATTCGGCCATACCCTGCTCAACCTGATGCGTATTCGCACTAAAGCGTCGCGCGGCCTGTCGATGGGCACCGCCTCGCACGCCCTCGGTACCGCGCGCTGTGCGGAACTGGACTATCAGGAAGGGGCGTTCAGCTCGCTGGCGCTGGTGCTGTGCGGGATCATCACTTCGTTGATGGCGCCGTTTTTATTCCCGCTGATCCTTGCGGTAGTGGGATGAAATGTGATTCAAATCACATTTATCAATGCAACAATGAAAAGTTGCATTAGCAATGAGACGTAAATCACATTTGAAACCCCTTGACGCCCGTACACTGGTTTCCCATTACACTGTTATGAGGCAACGCTATGCACTCACGTTTTCAAGCTGCTTTGACGACTCTGGCAGCAGACCTGCAGGCGGCCATCGCCCCGATGCTCGCCGACCCGCACTTCCCGGCGCTGCTCGAAGCCGATCAGGTGGCGATGCTGCAACAGGCGACAGGTCTGGACGAAGACGCGCTGGCCTTTGCGCTACTGCCGCTGGCCGCCGCCTGCGCGCGCGCCGACCTTTCCCACTTTAACGTCGGGGCTATCGCCCGCGGCGTCAGCGGCCGCTGGTACTTTGGCGGCAACATGGAGTTTCTCGGCGCCACCATGCAGCAGACCGTCCATGCGGAGCAGAGCGCCATCAGCCACGCCTGGCTGCGCGGTGAAACCTCCCTGCGCGCTATCACGGTGAACTACACGCCGTGCGGCCATTGCCGTCAGTTTATGAACGAACTGAACAGCGGACTGGCGCTGCGCATTCATCTGCCCGGTCGCGAAGCCCATGCGCTGCAGCACTATCTGCCGGATGCCTTCGGCCCGAAAGACCTGGAGATCAAAACCCTGCTGATGGACCACCAGAACCACGGCTTCCCGGTCAGCGGCGATGCCCTGTCCCAGGCGGCGATTGAGGCCGCTAACCGCTGCCACGCGCCGTACAGCCACTCGCCTTCCGGCGTAGCGCTGGAGCTGAAAGATGGCACCCTTTTCAGCGGCAGCTATGCGGAAAACGCGGCGTTCAACCCGACGCTGCCGCCGCTGCAGGGGGCGCTGAATCTCCTCAGCCTCAACGGCTATGATTATCCGGACATCCAGCGGGCGATCCTGGCGGAGAAAGCCGATGCGGCGCTGATTCAGTGGGACGCCACCGTCGCCACCCTGAAGGCGCTGGGCTGCCACAATATCGAGCGCGTGCTGTTAGGTTAATCAGCCTGCGCGCCTGAGCAGATGGCCGGATGGCGGTTTCGTCTAATCCGGCCGACCTTTTATGCCGTTATGTTGTCGGGTGGCGCTCCGCTAACCCGACCTACCGTTCGCGCCATTGCGAGCTGAAGATCGCTATGGCTGCTGAAACTGCCGACCTGACGGCCTCAAAGTCGCTGAGACGTTACGGAGGGCCGGAGAACAGGTTGCGGCTACGCCTTGCCCGGTCTGGGATCGGCGATCGGCTCATATTGCTGAAAATCCCCGCAATTAAACGCGGGTTTCTTGCGCTTACCCGGCGGGTAAAGTAGCCTGAAGACTCCGTTGTCTATTATTGAGCCAAGTTCATGTTAAAGCGTGTGTTCTACAGCCTGTTAGTCCTGCTCGGCCTGCTGCTGTTGACCGTGCTGGGTCTTGACCGCTGGATGAGCTGGAAAACCGCGCCCTATATCTATGACGAGCTGCAGGACCTCCCCTACCGCCAGGTCGGCGTGGTGCTGGGCACCGCTAAATACTACCGCACCGGGGTGATCAATCAGTATTACCGCTACCGCATCCAGGGCGCGCTCAACGCCTACAACAGCGGCAAGGTCAACTATCTGCTGTTGAGCGGGGATAACGCCCTGCAAAGCTACAATGAACCGATGACTATGCGCCGGGACCTGATTAAAGGCGGCGTCGATCCGGCGGATATCGTGCTGGACTATGCCGGTTTCCGCACGCTCGACTCGATCGTTCGCACCCGCAAAGTGTTCGACACCAACGACTTCATTATCATCACCCAACGCTTCCACTGCGAACGGGCGCTGTTTATCGCCCTGCATATGGGGATCCAGGCTCAGTGCTACGCGGTGCCGTCGCCGAAGGATATGTGGAGCGTGCGGCTGCGCGAATTCGGCGCCCGCTTCGGCGCGCTGGCGGACCTCTACATCTTCAAACGGGAACCGCGCTTCCTCGGTCCTTTAATTCCGATTCCGGCGCAGCAGCACGACGTGCCGGATGACGCCCAGTCCTACCCGGCGGTCACCCCGGAGCAGCTACTGGAGCTGCAGAAAGAAAAGTAGCCTCCATCAACGCATCCGTTTCAGGTATAAAAAAACCCGCGCCAGGCGCGGGTTTTTACTCAGGCAAAAATTACTTCTTACGGGCGTATTTCAGGGAATCCAGCGCCACGGCGAAGATAATGATCGCCCCCTTAATGATGTACTGCCAGTAAGGGTTAACGCCGATATAGGTCAGGCCGTAGTTGATCACGGTGAAGATAATCACCCCGGTCACCACGCCGAATACGGTCCCTACCCCGCCGCTGAACGATACGCCGCCCACCACGCAGGCGGCGATGGCGTCCAGTTCGTACATAAAGCCGAGGTTATTGGTCGCCGAGCCGATACGACCGGCTTCCAGCAGGCCGCCGAAGGCGTAGAACACGCCGGAGAGGGCGTAAATCATCAGCAGGTTCAACGCTACGTTGACCCCGGAGACCTTCGCCGCTTCCGGGTTACCGCCGATAGCGAAGATGTTTTTGCCAAAGCGCGTCTTGTTCCACAGGATCCAGACAAAGAAGACGGCAATCAGCGCGTAGAAGGTGATGTAGGACAGGCGGAACGAGCCCAGCGCCACAAACCCCTGCGCGAAATGGGAGAAATGGCTGTCGAAGCCGGAGATCGGCGACGCGCCCACGAAGTCGTAGTACAGCGAGTTAATGCCGTAGACGATGATCATGGTCCCAAGGGTGGTAATAAACGGCGTCACGTTCAGATAGGCAATGACGATCCCGTTAATCAGGCCGATGACCGCCCCGATGGCGCATACCAGCAGGATGACCAGCGGGATCGGCATAGTCGCCATATCCGGGAACACCTTGTTGGCATTATCCACCGCCTGCAGCATGGTCGCGGCAATCACCGCCGCCAGTCCCACCTGACGGCCGGCGGAGAGGTCGGTGCCCTGCGTGACGATCAGTCCGGCCACCCCGAGGGCAATAATAATACGCACCGAGGACTGGGTCAGAATATTACTCAGGTTGAGCAGACTTAAAAATGTCGGATCCTGGAAAATAATAATGGCCAACAGGACCAGAAGGACGACATATATCCCACCCTCTTTCAGGTAAGTGAGAAAACTCTTTTTATTTAACGCACTCATGTGAAGCCCCTGATCTTAAAGGTGCAATGACGCAAGACGCAGTATTTCGTTTTGCGTGGTGGTTTTAGTCTCAACAATGCCCGCGACCAGGCCGTTGCTCATCACCAGAATGCGGTCGGTAATCCCCAGCAGTTCCGGCATTTCGGAGGAAATAATAATGATCCCTTTATCTTTTTTAGCCAGCTCGGCAATCAGCTGATAGATCTCGAATTTGGCGCCGACGTCGATACCGCGCGTCGGCTCGTCCAGCATCAGGATCTCCGGCTGGGTCAGCAGCCAGCGGCCAATAATGACCTTTTGCTGGTTACCACCGGAAAGCGAACCAATCTGCGTATGCTGGCCGGGGGTTTTAACGCGCATAGAGTCAATGACCCATTGGGTATCGCTCTTCATCCGCGAGTTATCCAGCAAGCCGACGCTGTTTTTATATTTCTTAATATTGGAGATCAGCGAGTTAAAACCGATATCCAGATAGGCGTAAATCCCGGTGGAGCGCCGCTCCTCGGTCACCAGCGCAAAACCGTGGTTAATCGCCTCATTGGCGCTGTGGTTGTTGATCTTCTTCCCGTGCAGGGTGATGGTGCCGCTGGCCTTCTCACGGATCCCGAACAGGGTCTCCACGATGTCGGTCCGCTTCGCGCCCACCAGACCGGCGATACCGAGAATTTCGCCCTTATGCAGATCGAAGGAGACATCGCGAATGGACGGCTGGCGCAGGGAGGTAAGATTGCGCACCTGGAGGATCACTTCTCCCGGGGTGTTTTCGCGATCCGGAAAGCGCTGGTTGAGCGAACGCCCGACCATCATGGCGATGATCTTGTCCATATCCAGCCCTTCCAGCGGCTGGGTGGCGATCCACTGGCCGTCGCGAAGGATGGTAATTTCATCGCACAGCTGGAAAATCTCTTCCATTTTGTGCGAGATATAGACGATACCGCAGCCGCGATCTTTCAGCTTGCGGATGATCTTAAACAGATGGTTGACCTCTTTTTCCGTCAGCGAGGACGTCGGCTCGTCCATGATGACGATTTTGGCGTCATAGGAAAACGCCTTGGCGATCTCAATCATCTGCATCTGGGATACCGATAAGGTACCGACGCGGGCGCGCGGGTCGATATCAATATCCAGCTCATCAAATATGGCCTTGGTGTCCCGGTACATTTTGTCCTGATCGACAAACATACCTTTAGTGGGATAACGCCCGAGCCACATGTTGTCCATGACCGAACGCTGTAAGACCAGGTTTAATTCCTGATGTACCATCGAAATACCGTTTTCCAGGGCTTCTTTCGCCGAATGGAAATCGATCTCTTTTCCCTGAAAAAGAATGCTGCCGGAATCTTTTTGATAGATCCCAAAAAGGCATTTTAATAATGTCGATTTACCGGCGCCGTTCTCACCCATTAACGCATGAATGGAGTGCGGACGAACCTTCAGGTTGACATTATCAAGAGCCTTGACGCCAGGAAACGATTTGTTGATGTTGCTCATCTCCAACAAATATTCGCCTGACCGTTCGCTATTATTGCTGACCATAGTTATACCTGGCTGCGTTCATGCACGCCCCGTCCGGCGCAATAACGCCAGCAGGAGTCTGGTTCTGTATCAGGAATAATCGGGCGTGGATAACCCACGCCCGCAACTCACATCACGATTATTTGCCGGTAAACTGGCTCAGGTTGTCTTTATCGACGCCCACATAGGGGACGCGAACAATCTTGTTGTCAATTTTCCAGTTGGTGCCTGCCGCAGCGTCTTTTCCGTCGGCCAGGTTTTTCGCCAGATCGAAGGTCGCTTTCGCCTGGTTGTTAGCATCATTCAGCACGGTACCGGCCATCGCGCCGGATTTCACCAGCGCCAGGGCTTCCGGCAGCGCATCCACGCCGAACACCGGAATGCTGCTCTTGTTGTGCGCTTTCAGCGCTTCAACCGCGCCCATAGCCATAGCGTCGTTGTTAGCGATCACCACTTCAATCTTGTTCGCATTCGGGCCGGAGAGCCAGGCGTCCATTTTGTCTTTCGCCTGGGCGGTATCCCACATGGCGGTGTCCATCTGCAGCTGCTGGGTCTTCAGGCCTTTATCATTCAGCTCTTTGATAACGTAGGTGGTACGCGCTTCCGCATCCGGATGGCCCGGCTCGCCTTTCAGCAGGACGTACTGGATCTGGCCGTCTTTATTCAGATCCCAGTTCGGGTTGGCTTTCCAGTGCTTGGCGATCAGATCGCCCTGAATAATCCCGGACTCTTTCGAGTCGGTACCGACGTAATAAGCTTTGTCATAGCTATCCAGCGCTTTACGGGAAGGCTCTTTGTTGAAGAACACCACCGGAATGTTCTGCCCGCGCGCTTTTTCGATGACCGTTCCCGCCGCAGCCGGGTCAACCAGGTTGATCGCCAGGGCTTTCACGCCTTTCGCCAGCAGCACGTCAATCTGATCGTTTTGTTTCGACTGGTCGTTCTGCGAGTCATTCATCAGCAGCTGGACGTCAGGCGCGGATTTGCCATCTTTTTCAATCGCCTTACGCACCACCGACATAAAGTTGTCGTCATATTTATAAATCGTCACGCCGATACGGGTATCTGCTGCGTGTGCTGCGGCGCCAAATAACAGACCAGCCATTACAGCAGAGAGGGTAAACACCTTCTTATTCATGGAATCTCCGGTTTTATTATGCAGGGTCATTTTTGTGAAAAAGTGCGGGCGGGATTTGTTGCATTAGTGTTACCGCACAACGCATTTCACGACGAAAATTCGGTCTTCCGTGTCGGGTAACGCTCCAGAAAAATACGACTCTAATACTCGTTTAACGCCTTGTTCCTACTGAAGAAAGTGAGGATTCCCCATCACCTCGCGGTTCAGACTGGTAAACGCTGCCATCATAATCAGGTGAATGTTAATATACTGTGAATTTACTCACAAATTGAAAGCGGTTACATCCCGCCGCCGCTTCAGTTAGTGATCGGCCCCACAGTTTGCCGCTGGGCAACGGAGTGACGGCGCACCAGGGTGGGCATAAAGCAGTGCGTCGCCTCGCGATCCAGCTTGCCGGCCGCCCCCAGCAGCGCCAGCTCAGTGGCCAGCTTCGCCATCGACATTACCGGATAGCGCACGGTGGTCAGCTGAGGATCGGTGTAACGGGAAATAGGAATATCATCAAAGCCAATCAGCGACAGATGCTGCGGCACGACAATGCCGTTGTCCTTCAGCGTGGTCAGCGCGCCGGCCGCCATGCTGTCGTTATAGGCGAACACCGCAGTGAGGCCGAGATTCCGCCCCAGCAGTTCGACCATCGCCGCTTCGCCGCCCTGCATGTCCGGGGAGCCGGACCCGACCCAGCTGTCCGGGGCGATGATGCCCTGCTCCTGCAGCGCTTTGCTCCACCCTTCCCGGCGCATATCGTCGTCTTCAATGCCGTGATTGGAGGAGAGATAACCGATGCGCTGGTGGCCGTGATTGAGCAGCATGCGCGTAGCCATCAGCGCGCCGCTAACGTTGTCGAGGCCGACGCAGCGATGGGCAAAGCCCGGCACGATGCGGTTGATCAGCACCATCCCCGGGATATGTTGCATAAAGTCGCTCAGTTCAGCATCGCTGAGCGCTTTAGAATGGACGATCAGCGCCGAGCAGCGCTGGCGGATCAGCACCTCGATGGCATGGCGCTCTTTTTCCGCCTCGTGATAGCTGTTGCCGATCAGCACATACTTATGATGCTGCTGGGCGACGGTATCCACCGCTTTCACCAGCGCGCCGAAGAAGGCATCGGAGACGTCCATCACCACCACGCCGATGGTATCGCTGACCTGGGTGGCCAGCGCCTGGGCGTTGGCGTTGGGCCGGTAGCCCAGCTGGGTCACCGCTTTCATCACCACGTCGCGCGTATCCGGACTCACCAGCGCGCTATTGTTCAGCACCCGCGACACGGTGGCCACGGATACGCCCGCCTGGCGGGCGACATCACGAATGGTGATCATACTCAGCGACCTTAAGAGAATTACAGCACGTCACATTCACCTCCTGTGCTCAGCAAGGAGGCTATTCTGGCAGCGACCCGCGGTCCGCTACGTGAGTGAGGTCACACGACTGGAAACGTTTACATCCGTTTTGTTTATGATTGTGATCGAGATCGTTATCTGGATGTGTCTTTCAATGATGTCCCTGACGCACGCAGGGTTAACTGACGCCACAGCCATTCCACCGGCCCCTGGCGGAAGCGGCGCAGCCAGAGTGATGACACGAGGAGGTTGACGGCCCAGATGGGGGGAACAAAGGCCAGCAGCTGCAGACGATCGAAGCGCATAAACAGCCCGAGATGATAAAACAGGGTGGTGCAGATCAGAGTCTGCAGCAGGTAGTTGCTCAGCGCCATGCGTCCGACGCAGGCGATAGCCCCCACCAGGCGGAAACGGCAGAGCTGCGGCCAGTAGCCCCAGGCCAGCGAGGCATAGCCGATAGCCTGCAGCGGAGCGCTCAGTTCACGCGGCGCCTGCAGTAAAAACGCGCACCAGCGATAGTCCCAGGCCAGATACCACTGGGCGACAATAGCCGGCACATTCACCGCCATCCCGGCTAGCACCAGCAGCGCGCCGGTGCGCCGATAGTGACGCTGGCTGAACTGCCCTTTCAGCCAGCCGCTGCGCATCAGCGCCGCGCCTATCAGCATCATCCCCGCCAGCTGCCAGCCATACTGCGCGCCGAGCGCCAACAGATTGTCCGACAGCATATCCGCCCGGTTGCTGACCGCCTCCATGCCGCCGTGCAGCTTCCAGTACTGCTCATACTGCAGATTGGCCGCGTCCGGTACCCAGGAGCGATTCGCGGCCGTCCCCGAGATAATCCCCAGCAGGACCAGCACCGCAATACCGGTGAGGTAGAGCACCACCCCGGTGTTAAACAGCGATTTAACATGCTGCGCCTCGCGCACCATGCGCCAGCTCACCAGCCCCACCAGGGCGTAGGCCAGCAGAATATCGCCATCCCAGAAGAAGAGACCGTGAATGAAACCAAGCAGCGCCAGCAGGGTCAGCCGCGACTGGATCCAGCGTTTACCGCGCGGGAGCAGGAGCTGCAGACCGGCGCCAAACAGCAGCGCGAACAGGGTAAGAAACTTCACCTGCGCCAGCAGGTCAAGGATCGCCCAGGTCCAGGCGTCGCTGAGGGTCGCGTTTCCTGACCAGGCCGGATTGAGGTAAGCGGCCTTCGGCAAGCCGAAGGCGCTGATATTGAGAAGCAGGATACCGAGGATGGCGACGCCGCGGACAAAGTCCAGCGTGACATTTCTCTCCATGTACCCTGCTCCGTTTTAGTTGTGGTGACGTACTGCGCGCAGGAATTCCTGGCGGGTATTCTGGCTGGATTTGAACAGGCCACCGAGGGAGGTGGTGGTAGTGGCGCTGGTCGCGTCGCGGATGCCGCGCGCTTTCACGCAGTAATGCACCGCGTCAATGGATACCGCCACGTTGCTGGTGCCGAGCAGCGTCTGCAGCGCGATCAGGATCTGCTGCGTGAGACGCTCCTGGACCTGCGGGCGCTGGGCGAAGAACTGCACGATGCGGTTGATTTTCGACAGGCCGATCACCGAATCTTTCGGGATATAGGCTACCGTCGCTTTACCATCGATGGTGACAAAGTGGTGTTCGCAGGTGCTGGTCAGGGTGATATCGCGCACGGTGACCATTTCATCGACCTTCATTTTGTTTTCAATGACGGTGATTTTCGGGAAGCGGGAGTAATCCAGTCCGGAGAAGATCTCATCGACATACATTTTGGCGATGCGATGCGGGGTCTCCATCAGACTGTCATCACTCAGATCCAGATTCAGCAGTTGCATAATCTCGGTCATATGACCGGTAATCAAACGCTTGCGTGTTTCGTTATCAATTTCTTGTACTGGCGCACGCATCGGCGTCTCCAGCCCACGAGCGACCAGCGCTTCATGAACGAGGACGGCTTCTTTACTCAGTGATGACATTTGGGTTTCTCCTGCAGGTGTGGCGCTCTTTGCTTTTTCTGGGGGCAAAGTTTGTATTCATTGTGCGTGAGGTGGCGCACAGAATCCAGTAGCCGTAACGATAATTATTGAAATTGGCGCTGCCTTTTATTAAGGCGCGAAGCCACGCCTCAGGCGCGACGCCAAATCCCTATCGCCGAATCCGGAATGATCCAACCGCTGTACGCATCCATAAGCGCCATCGCTACACCGGCATGTTGGCTATAAGTTGCATTAATGATGCAGTAAGTTCTCAAAAGGAGAAAGTGAAAGTTGCTCACCGGCTAATGAAATATCTGTATTATGAACGTTTACGCGCACATCCCTTCCGAGGAGCCTTGCATGGAACTGCTTGAAGAGCATCGCTGTTTTGACGGCCGGCAACAACGCTGGCGTCATCACTCCCCTGTCCTGAACTGCGCCATGACGTTCAGCATTTTTTTACCGCCTGAGCGCGAAACGCCGCCGCCGGTGCTGTACTGGCTGTCCGGGCTGACCTGTAACGATGAAAACTTTACCACCAAGGCGGGCGCTCAGCGCATTGCCGCCGCGCTGGGCATCGCGCTGGTGATGCCGGATACCAGCCCGCGCGGTGACGAGGTGGCCAACGATGACGGTTACGATCTGGGGCAAGGCGCTGGCTTCTACCTGAACGCCACCGAGGCGCCGTGGGCGGCGCACTACCGGATGTACGATTACCTGCGCGACGAACTGCCCGCGCTTATCCGCAGCGAGTTTACCGTCGGCGAGTGCTGCGCCATCAGCGGCCACTCGATGGGCGGTCACGGCGCGCTTATCATGGCGCTCACCAATCCCGGCCGCTACGCCAGCGTCTCCGCCTTCGCGCCAATCGTCAATCCCTCCCAGGTGCCGTGGGGCAAGAAAGCGTTTACCGCCTATCTCGGCGCCGATGAATCGACATGGCGCGCCTGGGACAGCTGCGCCCTGATGCAGGCCAGCCAGCCGGCGGACGCGGTGCCGACGCTTATCGATCAGGGCGATAACGATCCGTTCCTCGCCGGACAGCTGCAGCCCGCGGTACTGGCGGAGGTCGCGCGGCAGAAGGCCTGGCCGTTAACGCTGCGCATCCAGCCCGGTTACGATCATAGCTACTACTTTATTGCCTCGTTTATCGAAGACCATCTGCGTTTCCACGCGCAGCATCTCTTTAACTAAACGCAACCTGCGCCGCGACTCCACGTCGCGGCGCAGGCCATCGTTAAGCGCCAACGATCAGAAGCGATAATCCACGGCCATAAAGTAGCGACGGCCCTCTTCGGTATAGCTGTAGTCGTCCCGGTTGAGATCTTTATCGCCCACGTTCTGCACCCCGGAGCGCAGTTTCACGTTTTTGGTGACCTGCCACGCCGCGCCGACGTCAAACAGGGTATAGCCGCCCGGCGTTTTGCCGGTGGCGCTCACCGCGCGCTGCTGGCCGGTATAGTTGGCCGTCACGTAGAAGGACCAGTCGTCCAGCGGTTTCCAGTCAAGCGTGCCGTTGGCGGTATGGAACGGCAGCGTCTGCAGCGGTTTGTCGCCGCCGTTGCTCAGATCGCGACCATCGTTGTAGGTGTAGTTCACCGTCAGCTTCCACTCATCGCCGAACGGGATCTTCACCTCGGTCTCCACCCCTTTGATGCGGGCTTTGTTGACGTTGAAATAGCGGAAGATCGGCACGCGCTTACCGTTGACGGTTTTCCAGCCGACAAAGTTCGGGTAGCCCGGCGCTTCGCTGGCGCTGGAGGTGCGCAGAACATCAATCATATCGTCGACATTGTTCTGGAAGGTGGTGATGCTGCCTTCAACATCCTGCAGCCAGCCCTCTTCCCCACGATAGTAGAGACCAAGCTCGAAGCTTTCGCTGGTTTCCGGCTTCAGATCCGGGTTACCGATGATGCTGCACGAGCCGCGGCAGGAGTTGGTGGTCCAGTCGGGGTTAAGCTGCAGCAGCGACGGGGCTTTAAACGCCGTCGCCCAGCCGCCTTTGACGGTGACGGTATCGGTGGCGTTATACACCAGATAGGCGCGCGGGCTCCAGTGATCGCCATAGGTCTGATGGTCGTCCATACGAATGCCGGTGGTCAGCGCCAGCGGCTCGATGATGCGCCATTCGTCTTCAATAAACAGGGCGTACTGGCTGGCGGAGGTCGACTGGCCGCCGCTGCTCAGGTTGACCGGATCTTTCAGCTTGTCGTGGCGCCATTCGCCGCCGAAGGTCACCAGCTGGTTAATCATGTCCAGCGGCAGGACATACTTGCCGTCGATGGCATTGCTTTCCGAGGTGATGGTGGCGTTCTGCCCCGGATTTTTGTTATCCACCTTTTCGCCGTAAAACTTGAGCTCGCTGTTGCCCATCTCCCAACGGCCGTTATGGCTCAGGGAGTAGTTCTCACGCTCAAGGCGGTTGCGGTCAAGGGAATCGGAGTCGCGATCCTGGCGGTCAAAGCCATAGCCCGCGGTGAAATCGTGGTTGTCGTTCGGCGTCCAGGCGAATTCAACATTGCCATCGCGGCTGGTGAAGCCCTCGATGCGCGGCGTTTCGCCGGTGGCATTGCTGGAAGACTGCGGATCGTCCTTGGCGCGCTTCGCCAGGCTGCCGTAGGCCTTCATCCCGAGCACGCCGTCGATCAGCGGGCCGCTGGTGAAGAACTGGCCGTTCCAGGTATCGCCGCGGTCGCGGTGTTCCTGAATGGTGGTATCGGCGCTCAGCGTCCCGGTCCATTTCTGGCCGATTTTTTTGGTAATAATGTTGACCACGCCGCCGAGCGCATCGGAGCCGTACAGGGAGGACATCGGGCCGCGCACCACCTCGATACGTTCGATGGCATCCACCGGGATCCAGTTCAGGTCGAAGTCATTGTGGCGGAAGACGGCGTTCCGGGAGTTGACGCGTTTCCCGTCGACAAGGATCAGGGTATAGCTGCTGCTCAGACCGCGAATGCTGACGCCCTTGCGGTTATCCCCTTCGTTGGTGAGCTGGACCCCGGGCACATCGCGCAGTACGTCTTTCAGGTTCTGCACCGGCTTGCGCTGCAAATCCTGCTGGGTGATGACGCTGATGCTCGCCGGTGCGTCTTTGACGCTCTGTTCAGTGGCCGAGGCGGTCACCACCAGCGTTTCTTCATTCACATCGGCCAGGGCCGGAAACGCCAACGATACGACGGACGCAGACAATCCCGCCCGGATAAAAGGGTTTAACCTGAACATTCCAAATCTCCATGAGGTGTACAACCAAACAAACAAAAAGGTGCTGCTCACACGCGCTGGCGGCCTGCCGCTCTGTCGGCGGTAGACTCGCGCTGTTTTCTCGTCGATGTGGCTGGTCGCCCGATGTCAGTCTGTACACATGGCAGAGACGGGGGAGTGGCTTCATCCGTAATGGTCGGAAATGATAAAGATAATGATTTCTATTATCAATCTAATTATGAAGAATTGTGTCAGGCTGTAACCGTGTGGACATAAAAAAAGCCCTCTTTTCAGAGGGCTTTTATCGCACAATAGCGAAGATTAACGCTTAAAGCGGTCCGGGAAGGTCATTTCGCTGTAGCGAACGAAGCGGGTGCCTTTCGCCAGTTTGTACCCAAACCAGATGACGAGGAACAGCGGAATACCGATGTAGGTCGCCGCCACGCCGCCCCAGTCAATGGTGTCCTTGAGGAACGCTTCGTAGTTCTGTCCGAGGGTGATGATCAGGCACAGCACGAAGGCGAAGATCGGCCCCAGCGGGAAGAACCCGGAACGATACGGCAGATTATTAATATCGTTACCCTGCAGGACGAAGCCACGACGGAAACGATAGTGGCTGATGGCAATCCCCAGCCAGGCGATAAAGCCCGTCATCCCCGAGGTGTTCAGCAGCCACAGGTACACCGTCTGGTTACCGAACATCGAAGTCAGGAAGCACAGCGCCGCGATAACGGTGGTCGCATACAGGGCGTTGCGCGGTACGCCGCCACGCGACAGCTTCGAGAAAATGCGCGGCGCTTTGCCGTCGCAGGCCAGGGTATACAGCATACGCGTAGAGGCGTACATCCCCGAGTTACCCGCCGACAGAACGGCCGTCAGGATAACGGCGTTCATGATCGCCGCCGCCGACAGCAGACCGGCGTGCTGGAAGACCAGCGTGAACGGGCTGACGGAGATATCTTTAACGTCGTTGCGCAGCAGGCTCGGATCGGTATACGGAATGATCAGGCTGATAATCAGGATCGCGAAGACATAGAACAGCAGGATACGCCAGAAGACCTGGCGCACCGCGCGCGGAATGTTCTTTTCCGGGTTCTCAGACTCACCGGCGGCAATACCGATAAGCTCGGTGCCCTGGAAGGAGAAGCCGACAATCATCGCCACGCCGATCATCGCCGAGAAGCCGCCGGCAAACGGCGCATCCGCGATCCCCCAGTTGCTCCAGCCGGCAGGCTGCGCCCCTTTGAAGATGCCGACAATCATCATCACGCCGACGATGATAAAGATAATGACGGTGGCCACTTTGATCAGCGAGAACCAGTATTCCGCCTCGCCAAAGCCGCGCACCGAGATCCAGTTCAGCAGGAACATAATGCCGAGGAACAAGGCGCTCCAGATCCAGCCTGGGGTGTCAGGGAACCAGTAGCTCATCACCAGCTGCGAGGCCACGAGGTCAACGGCGATCGTTACCGCCCAGTTGTACCAGTAGTTCCAGCCCAGCGCGAAGCCGAAGCCCTCTTCAACATAATTCTGCCCGTAGGTGGCGAAAGAACCGGACACCGGCATAAACGCCGCCAGTTCGCCCAGGCTGGTCATCAGGAAATAGACCATCAGACCGATCAGAATATAAGACAGCAGCGCCCCGCCGGGACCTGCTTGCGAAATCGTTGCGCCAGAGGCAACAAAAAGACCCGTACCGATGGAACCGCCGATGGCGATCATGGTCAAGTGGCGCGCCTTTAGTTCACGACGTAGCGTGGGCGCTTCTGTGGTTTTAGTTTCCGAAACCATGTGATAATGCTATCCATCCAAAAAATGAGGCGCGATTGTAGCAGACGATCGGGGTTCCATCCGGTACAAATGCAAAGTTATAAGAGAGCTTCATGATCGACCGCAAATTATTAGTAAAGCACTAACCTGCGGAATTGCCAGCAAATTCCCCCCCTCTATCAGGCGATAAAGCCGGATCGCTACACCTGGCAATACTGCAGAAAACGTTGTAATGCTTTGGAAATATGCTTCTGCCGGTGGTGGATCCGCCACAGCGTGCGCGTCAGCCGGGGCAGCGGCACTTTCAGCTCCGCCAGCGTGCCGGAGGCCAGCTGTTCGGCAATCACCCGCCGCGATAAGCAGCTGATCCCCAGCCCATGGCGCACAGCGTGTTTGATCGCCTCCGAGTTGCCCAGCTCCATCCCCAGATGAAACGCCGGCAGATGCGACAGTAGAACGTAATCGACAATCTCCCGGGTGCCAGACCCATGCTCGCGCAGGATCCACGGCGCCTCGGCCAGCTGCTGCAGGGTCACCTCCCCCGCCAGCAGCGGCGAGTCAGGCGCGGCAAACACCACCAGCTCATCTTCCAGCCACGGCTCGGCGATAATATCGGCGGCATGGCACGGCCCCTCGATCAGACCGAAATCCACCCGCAGGTCGGCAACGGCGTTGATCACGTCCAGGCTGTTGCCCACGCTCAGCTCAACCGGCAGATCCGGGAAGTCATGGCGATAGCGGGCAATGATCTCCGGCATAATATAGTTGCCGATGGTGCTGCTGGCGTAGACCCGAATCGCCCCGTTGTCGCCGCGAAACAGCTGCTCGATCTCCAGGGCCCGCTCCAGCAACGCCAGGGCGCGCGGATAGAGCAGCCGTCCATGCTCATTGACCACCAGTCGCTTGCCGACGCGGTCGAACAGCTGTACACCAAGCTGCCCTTCCAGATCGGTAAGTGCGGCGCTGACCGCCGATTGCGAAAGCGCCAGCATCTGTGACGCCTGAGTGGTCGACCCACTCTTATGGACTTCGGCGAACACTTCCAGCTGCCGCAGCGTAATATGCATAACCCACCCGTTTAGTAATCCAGTCTGAATAACCTTCCTTACTATGGTGACACAAATCGAGGCGGCTGACGGAAGGAAAATCCCCTTACGTCACAAAATCATCGTCTTGCTGACAAGAGCAGCTCGCTTGCGCGCCTCACTCCCCTGCCCCGTTGTCGCCGGCGAAGCGGCCATTAACCACTTATTACGATTGATTATAAACATATAATCAATTTTATATTTAATCCCGCGCGGCGTAACCTTTAGGCAGACAAAGGAGAAGGTTATGACAGCACTCACTTTACCCACCAAACATCGTTCCCTGTGGCATTTTGTCCCAGGCCTGGCGCTGACCGCCGCCCTGACCGGCGCCGCCCTGTGGGCCGGTAGCTTCCCGGCCATCGCCGGGGCGGGCTTCAGCGCCCTGACCCTCGCTATTCTGTTCGGGATGGTCGTCGGTAACACGGTCTATCCGAAAATCTGGCAGCCCTGCGACGGCGGGGTGATCTTCGCCAAACAGTATCTGCTGCGCCTGGGGATCATCCTCTACGGCTTCCGCCTGACGTTCGCCCAGATTGCCGACGTCGGCGTGAGCGGTATTTTGATTGACGTTCTGACGCTCTCCAGCACCTTTTTCATCGCCTGCTTCCTGGGCCAGAAAGTGTTTGGGCTCGATAAGCACACCAGCTGGCTGATCGGCGCCGGCAGCAGCATCTGCGGCGCGGCGGCAGTGCTTGCCAGCGAGCCGGTGGTCAAAGCCGAAGCCAGTAAAGTGACCGTCGCCGTCGCCACGGTGGTGATCTTCGGTACCATCGCCATCTTCCTCTACCCGGCGATGTACCCGCTGCTGGCGCACTGGTTTACCCCGGAGACCTACGGGATCTATATGGGTTCCACCATGCATGAAGTGGCGCAGGTCGTCGCCGCCGGCCATGCGGTCAGCCCGGATGCGGAGAACGCCGCGGTTATCGCTAAAATGCTGCGCGTGATGATGCTGGCCCCGTTCCTGCTGTTCCTGGCGGCGCGTGTTAAACAGCTGACCCCAGCAGGTAACGGCGAGAAAAGCAAAATCACCATTCCGTGGTTTGCCATTATGTTCATCCTGGTGGCGGTGTTTAACTCCTTCCATCTGCTGCCGAAAGCGGTCGTGGAGATGCTGGTGACGCTGGATACCGTCCTGCTGGCGATGGCGATGGCCGCTCTTGGGGTGACCACTCACGTCAGCGCCCTGAAAAAAGCCGGGGCGAAACCGCTGCTGATGGCGCTGATGCTGTTCGTCTGGTTGATTGTCGGCGGCGGGGCCATTAACGTCGCCATCCACAGCCTGATGGCATAAAGCACTACATCTTTCTCCAGTTAAGCCGCTATCATTACCCACCCCCCAGCGGCTTTAACTGGAGTTTTTTTATGAAATACGTAGGAGCGCACGTGAGCGCCTCAGGTGGACTGGCCAATGCCGCCATTCGCGCCGCCGAAATCGAAGCAACCGCCTTCGCCCTCTTCACCAAAAATCAGCGCCAGTGGCGCGCCGCGCCGCTCAGCGACCAGACCATCGCCGAATTCAAAGCCGCCTGTGAAAAGTATCACTTTGGCCCCGGACAGATCCTGCCGCACGACAGCTACCTGATTAACCTCGGCCACCCGGTGGAAGAGGCGCTGGAAAAATCCCGTGACGCCTTCATCGATGAGATGACCCGCTGTCAGCAGCTGGGGCTGACGCTGCTCAACTTCCACCCCGGCAGCCATCTGCAGCAGATCCCGGAGGAAGAGTGTCTGGCGCGCATCGCCGAATCGATCAATATCGCGCTGGCGAAGACCGAAGGCGTCACCGCAGTTATCGAAAATACCGCCGGCCAGGGCAGCAACCTGGGCTTTAAGTTCGAGCACCTCGCGGCCATCATCGATGGCGTGGAAGATAAAACCCGCGTCGGCGTCTGCATCGATACCTGCCACGCCTTCGCCGCCGGCTATGACCTGCGCAGCGCCGAAGCCTGCGAGAAGACCTTTGCCGACTTCGACCGTATCGTCGGCTTTCAGTATCTGCGCGGCATGCATCTCAACGATGCCAAGAGCGCCTTCGGCAGCCGGGTCGACCGTCACCATAGTCTGGGGGAGGGCAACATCGGCCACGATTGCTTCAGCTGGATCATGCAGGACAACCGCTTCGACGGCATTCCGCTGATTCTGGAAACCATCAACCCGGATATCTGGGCGGAAGAGATAGCCTGGCTGCGGGCGCAGCAGATCGCCGAAGTGGCGTAAATAGAGACATAAAAAAAGGGCCGAACAGTCGGCCCTTTTTTATTGCGGAGAGATTATGCCGCTTTTTCGACTTCCGCTACCTGCGCTTCCGGGCGTTTCAGCACCGCGTAGGAGAGGCCCGCCACCAGCGTCCCGGCAACAATCGCCAGCAGGTAGCCCAGCACTGGCGTAATCGCCCCCGGGATCAGCAGAACAAACAGCCCGCCGTGCGGCGCCATCAATTTCGCGCCAATCGCCATCGAGATAGCGCCGGTTACCGCACCGCCGACGATACAGCAAGGCAGCACACGCATCGGGTCACGGGCGGCAAAAGGAATCGCCCCTTCAGAGATAAAGCACAGGCCGAGAACCAGCGCGGCTTTACCCCCTTCCCGCTGCCCTTTGTCGAACTTATTGCGGGCAACCAGCGTCGCGATACCCATCGCCAGCGGAGGCACCATACCGGCCGCCATGATCGCCGCCATCGGCGCGTAGGTCTGGGTACTCAGCAGGCCAACGCCGAAGGCATAGGCCGCTTTGTTCACCGGGCCGCCCATGTCGGTACACATCATCGCGCCGAGGATCGCGCCCAGCAGAACCGCGTTGGCGGTGCCCATGGTTTGCAGCCAGTGGGTCAGCCAGGCGAGGATACCGGCGACCGGTTTACCAATCAGGTAGATCATCGCCAGGCCCACGATCAGGCTGGAGACCAGCGGAATGATCAGTATCGGCTTCAGCGCTTCCATACTCTGCGGCAGTTTCAGCTTAGTGCTGATGGCTTTCGCCACGTAACCGGCAAGGAAACCGGCAATGATCCCGCCGATAAAGCCGGAGCCGCCGCTGACCGCCAGCATACCGCCGATAAGACCCGGGGTCAGACCCGGACGGTCGGCAATGGAGAAGGCGATAAAGCCCGCCAGCACCGGCACCATCAGCGCGAAGGCCGAGCCGCCGCCGATTTGCATCAGCGCCGCCGCGAGGGTGTCTTTCACTTCAAACGCTTTGATCCCGAAGGCAAAGGAGAGCGCGATACACAGGCCGCCCGCCACCACCATCGGCAGCATGTAGGAGACGCCGGTCAGCAGGTGGCGGTAGGCGCCCGCCGACTCTTTTTTACCTTCGCCAGCAGCCTGAGGTTTACCGGAAGGCTGGTACGGTTTGGCTTCAGCCACCGCTTTGTCCAGCTCCTGGGCGGTTTTCTTCAGCGCCAGACCGGTGGTGGTGCGATACATCGGCTTGCCGGCGAATTTCGCCAGGTCGACTTCGATATCGGCGGCGACGATCACCAGATCCGCCTCGGCCACCTCTTCCGGGGTGATAGCATTGCCCGCGCCGACGGAGCCGCGGGTTTCCACTTTCACCCACCAGCCGCGTTTTTTCGCTTCGGTTTCAATGGCTTCAGCCGCCATAAAGGTATGGGCAACGCCGGTCGGACAGGCGGTGACCGCGACAATACGTTTCGGTCCGCCGGTGGCCGCCGGGACTGCCGCGGCGGCAGGCGCCGCGTACGGCGTCGCGTGGCCTTTGGCTTCGCTGAGGAACAGCTCCGGGTGCGCCACGGCGCGATTAATATCGCCGAGGTAGACCTGTTTGCCGTTCAGCGCGCTGTCAGTGGGCAGCGCCGACCCGAGAACAATCACCAGTTCGGCGTCGTTCGGATTATCAATCAGTTCAAGGTGCGCTTTTGGCGCTGCGGCACCCAGCAGGGTTTTCGCCATATAGGCGCGCGCCTGTCCGAGTCCGGCATCAATAATCAGCAGCGTTTTCATTATGCCTCTCCTGCTGTCAATTAAAGGGTTGTAAGTCGACGCGCGCCATCATCGCGGCCAACTGGGTACGGTCGGTGATCCCGACGTTGCTCTGGCTGACGGCCAGGGCAGCGACGGCGGTCGCCAGGCGCAGGGTATGCTCGCTGGATTCACGCATCAGCAGGCCGTAAATCAGGCCGCCGACCATCGAATCGCCGGCGCCAACGGTGCTGACCACTTCGACTGAAGGCGGTTTGGCAATCCACTCGCCGGAGGCGTTCACCCACAGCGCGCCCTCTTCGCCCAGGGAAATCACCACGTGGGCGATCCCCTGCTCGCGCAGCGCATGGGCGGCGTCGATAACGTCTTTCATCTCCGGCAGCTTACGGCCAGCCCAGATCTCCAGCTCGCGACGGTTCGGTTTCACCAGCCACGGCGCCGCTTTCAGTCCGGCAACCAGCGCTTCGCGGCTGCTGTCGAAAATGATGCACGGGCACTGGCTGCGCAGACGGGTCATCCAGTCGGTAAAGGCCTCCGGGCTGACGCCGGACGGCAGGCTGCCGCTGACGCAGACCATATCGAACTGCCCCAGCCAGCTCAGGGAGTCGTTGACGAAGCGTTCCCAGTCGCCTGGGGTCACTTCAAAGCCGGAGAAGTTGAAATCGGTCACTTCGCCATCTTTTTCCGTCAGCTTAACGTTGATGCGGGTCCGGCCCTGCACCACCTGGAAACGGTTGGCGATCCCCAGCTCGCTGAACAGCTGCTGAAAGCCATCCTGGTTGTCTTTCCCCAGGAAGCCGCCGACGGTGACGTCAATGCCAAGATCTTTCAGCACTTTCGCCACGTTGATGCCTTTCCCGGCGGCGTGCAGGCCGGTGGTACGCACCAGGTTCACTTCACCGCGCTCGATCTCCGGGGTGAAGCCCACCAGATCGTACGCCGGGTTTAAAGTAATGGTTGCTACACGTCTGCTCATTTATGCGCCCTCCCCAAGGCCTGCGGCGATCGCTTCGCCAATCGCATCCAGCGCTTGTTGCGCATCCTCACCCTGCGCGGTAAAGCGCAGACGGTGACCTTTTTTCACACCCAGCGCCACGACCTTCATCAGGCTGCGGCCGTTGGCCGGCTTGCCGGAACCGTCGAGGTTAGTGACGGTGACGTCGCTGGAAAATTGTTTAATGGTGTTGACCAGCATGGTGCCCGGACGGGCATGCAGGCCGTGCTCATTGCGCACCACGAATTCGGCGCTCAGCACATCTTCGGCAATCGCGTCGTCGCTGGTCAGCAGCGCCAGCACGGTGGCGGCGTCGGCTTTCAGCAGATGGTCAGCTTTCTTGTCCAGCAGCAGCTTGCTCAGGCGGTTCAGCACCGCGGTTGGCTGATCGTCGGTCATCGCCACCGTGACCAGCAGGGAAACCGGCTGGCCGTCGCGGGTGAAGGCGGTGGCGGCGCGGCTGACCGCCACGGCGCTGCGCAGATTGCCTTCGGCGCTGTCGTTCAGCCAGATGCCCTGACCGAGGTTCAGCGGCGTATCGTTAATGACGTGGCTAACGAAAGCGGAATCCACAGCGCCTGCTTCTTTCAGACGCGCGGCGTTCAGCGCCTGCAGGGTCAGCAGATCGCTGGCCGCGACGTCGAGACTCAGGGTCTCGTTGTCCAGCTTCAGCGCTTCGCTCTGCTTCTCCCCCATCAGCAGCGCCCGCAGCTCTTCCGCGGTGGTGGCGGACTGCAGCTGGGCGGCGACCGCGTCATCGCTCAGCACATGGGTCAGCTGACGCAGCAGGCCGAGGTGTTCATCTGAGCTGGCGGCAATCCCGATCGCCACATAGGCGGTCTGCCCTTCGCCCCAGGTTACGCCCTGCGGGAACTGAAACACCTGAACGCCGGTCTTCAGCACCTGGTCACGCGTATCCGTCGTGCCGTGCGGGATCGCGATCCCGTTGCCGAGGAAGGTCGAGGTCTGCTGCTCGCGCGCCAGCATGCCGTTCACGTAGCCATCGGCCACGTTGCCGGCGCTGACCAGCGCGGCGGCGACCTGCCGGATGGCCTCTTCTTTATTACCGGCCTGCTGGCCGGGATGAATATCCTGCACAGATAACTGGAACATGGTTCTCCTCTCCTGCTGAATTGAATCGTTTCAGCTAACTTGAGAAAATAGGCGCCATCTGACGGTGAACGATATGCCGAATGACGCTGAAACGTTTCAAGAATTCTGTACCTTTCTTGCTCAACGCGCAAGGTACGTCAGCGACTTGATTGCAGAACTTAGAGGTACTGCACACTTTTGCTGAAGCCCTGGCGCCTGGCCGCGGTAAACGTCAGCTTTTTGCTGAACTCTCTATTTTGAAACACCTTTTTAATTATTCGTGCCATACTACTGTTTATTTTCAGCCAGCAGGCGTAAACTCCGCGCCGTCTCCTGAAACTACAGAAAACCAAACCCATGGAAAACCGAAGCGCCGCCCTTCCCCGACGCGGGTTCGATGTCACCTCTTCCGCCTTCCTGATCGTCGCCTTTCTGACGGGCATTGCCGGGGCGTTGCAGACGCCGACCCTGAGCCTGTTTCTGACCAATGAAGTGCATGTCCGCCCGGCGATGGTGGGTTTCTTTTTTACCGGCAGCGCCGTCATCGGCATTCTGGTCAGCCAGTTCCTCGCCGGACGTTCTGACCGTCAGGGCGATCGCAAGCAGCTGATTGTCGTCTGCTGCCTGCTGGGGGTGCTGGCCTGCGTGCTGTTTGCCTGGAACCGGAACTATTTCATTTTGCTGTTCATCGGCGTATTCCTTAGCAGCTTTGGTTCGACCGCCAACCCGCAGATGTTCGCCCTCGCGCGCGAGCATGCCGACAAAACCGGCCGCGAAGCGGTGATGTTCAGCTCCATTTTGCGCGCCCAGGTCTCCCTGGCCTGGGTGATTGGTCCCCCGCTGGCCTATGCGCTGGCGATGGGGTTTGGCTTTACCGCGATGTACCTCAGCGCCGCGGCGGCGTTTATCGTCTGCGGGATCATGGTCTGGCTGTTCTTGCCCAGCATGCGCAAAGCCAAGGCGGTGGCGACTGGCCGGCTGGAAGCCCCGCGCACGCACCGCCGCGATGCGCTGCTGCTGTTCAGCATCTGCACGCTGATGTGGGGCACCAACAGCCTGTACATCATTAATATGCCGCTGTTTATCATTAACGAGCTGCATCTGCCGGAGAAGCTGGCCGGCCTGATGATGGGGACCGCCGCCGGGCTGGAAATTCCCACCATGCTGATTGCCGGTTACTACGCCCGGCGCTTCGGTAAACGCTTTCTGATGCGCCTTTCCGCGGTGGCTGGGGTGCTGTTTTATGTGGGCATGCTGACGGTGCACACGCCGGCGCTGCTGCTGGCGATGCAGGTGCTGAACGCCATCTATATCGGGATCCTCGCCGGGATTGGCATGCTTTATTTCCAGGATTTGATGCCCGGGCAGGCGGGCGCGGCCACCACCCTCTACACCAATACCACCCGCGTCGGCTGGATCATCGCCGGCTCACTGGCGGGCGTGGTGGCAGAGATCTGGAGCTATCATGCGGTGTTCTGGATAGCGCTGGTTATGGGGATCGCCACCCAGGCCTGCCTGTGGCGGATCAGAGATGTATAGATAAGGTTGCCCGGCCGGAGCCGGGCAGTGGAGATTAGTGATCCAGATAGAGATAATGCAGCCAGCTGGTCATGCGCAGCAGCACCTTGCGCATAATCGACACATGGGCAAAATAATCGGTATACACATATCAAAAACCTGTCTCATTTGCTGCTTTAAGCTCAGGGCGCGGTGGCCAGCTCAAGCTCCAGCAGCCAGGTGATGGCGTCATCACGATGAGTGAAGCACATCTCCGGCGAGGGCTGCAGGCTGGCGCACACCTTCGGACGCAGTGGGGAGCCGAAAATCAGGCACAGATTGTGCTCGGAGAGCTGAATACAGCGGGTATTGGCCGGCTTGCCCTGCGGCATGCCGGGGATCGGCGAGGATATAGAGGGGGCGATGCAACATGCGCCACAATCAGTACGACATTCCACAACCCAGCTCCCAAACGCTCATTTTGCGCCACAGCCTAAACGTTTTGCCAGAAGATAGCAAAACTCGCGAATTCCACTTGCCTGAACGCCCGGGCGCGAGTAGTTTTACGCGATATTTTTGACTCGTTAAGTGACAGGATTACTGCAATGCCAAGAGCGAATGAAATTAAAAAAGGTATGGTGCTGAATTACAACGGCAAGCTGCTGATTGTGAAAAATATCGATATTCAGTCACCCAGCGCCCGCGGTGCTGCGACACTGTATAAAATGCGCTTCTCCGATGTGCGTACCGGCCTGAAAGTAGAAGAGCGCTTCAAAGGCGACGATATCGTCGATACCGTGACCCTGACCCGCCGTTTCGTTGACTTCTCCTATGTCGATGGCAACGAATACGTGTTCATGGATAAAGAAGACTACACCCCTTACACCTTCACGAAAGAGCAGATCGAAGAAGAGCTGCAGTTTATTCCGGAAGGCGGCATGCCGGATATGCAGGTGTTGACCTGGGACGGCCAGCTGCTGGCGCTTGAGCTGCCGCAGACCGTGGACCTGGAAATTATCGAAACCGCGCCGGGTATTAAAGGGGCATCCGCCAGCTCCCGCACCAAGCCCGCCACCATGAGCACCGGCCTGGTGATTCAGGTGCCGGAATACCTGACCACAGGTGAGAAAATCCGCATTCATATCGAAGAGTGCCGCTATATGGGCCGCGCGGATTAATTTTCCGTGACGAGTTGACCAGTAAAAAAGGACAGCCGCTGGCTGTCCTTTTTGTTATCCCCGTTGCCGCGATTACAGCAGTTCAGGGTATTTGGTCATCTTCAGCGCCAGCTCCACGCCGCGCACTTCCGCCATCCCCTTGAGACGGCCAATCGCCGAATAGCCTGGGTTGGTTTTCTTGCGCAGATCGTCCAGCATCTGATGACCATGATCCGGACGGAACGGGATCGGGCGCAGATCGCCGGCCTGTTTACGCCGCTGCTCTTCACGCAGAATCGCATCCACAACCGCCACCATATTGACGTCGCCGCTAAGGTGCGCCGCCTCGTGGAAGGTTTTCGGGTTCGCCTCGCGGCAGGTGGCGCGCAGATGGGTAAAGTGGATGCGATCGCCAAAGGTCTCCACCATCTTCACCAGATCGTTATCGGCGCGGACGCCATAGGATCCGGTGCACATGGT
Organism: Klebsiella sp. JN_Kp127; assembly: GCF_040062505.1. NCBI lineage: Bacteria > Pseudomonadati > Pseudomonadota > Gammaproteobacteria > Enterobacterales > Enterobacteriaceae > Klebsiella > Klebsiella sp. JN_Kp127. The sequence continues at coordinate 171,162 of NZ_JBEAHS010000001.1, read as the reverse complement.
AAAGCCGTTATTGATGCTGTCCACTGTCTCTTTCAGCCACTGCATATCTTCGATGGTCGACACGATACGCGGCAGGCCCAGGATCGGCCGCGGCGGATCGTCCGGATGCACTGCCAGTCGGATCCCCACCTCTTCGCACACCGGTACGATGGCCCGCAGGAAATAGGCCATATTTTCGCGCAGCTGCGCTTTATCGATGTGGTCATATTCCGCCAGGCGCGCGCGGAACTGGTCAAGGGTGTAGCCCTCTTCCGCCCCCGGCAGGCCGGCGATGATATTGCGGGTCAGTTTCTCAATGTCCGCTTCGCTCATCGCCTTGTAATACGCCTCGGCCTGGCGCTGCTCTTCTTCGCTGTAATCCGCTTCCGCCCCCGGGCGTTTGAGGATATGCAGTTCAAAGGCGGCGAAGGCGATCTGATCGAAACGCAGCGCCCGGGAGCCGTCCGGCAGCTCATATTCCAGATCGGTGCGCGTCCAGTCGAGGATCGGCATAAAGTTGTAGCATACGGTATCGATGCCGCAGTCCGCGAGGTTGCGGATGCTCTGCTGATAGTTGGCAATCCAGGTCGCATACTGTCCGCTGTGGGTTTTAATATCCTCGTGCACCGGAATGCTTTCGACCACCGACCAGGTCAGCCCTTTCGCCGCTAACAGCGCCTGACGCTCTTTAATCTCGTCGACCGGCCAGACCTGACCGTTTGCAATATGGTGCAGCGCAGTGACGACCCCGGTCGCCCCCGCCTGTTGTACATCATCAAGCGATACCGGATCGTTCGGCCCATACCACCGCCAGGTTTGCTCCATCGCTATGCCCTCACAAAAGTTGTTATACCAATAATGGCGACAATCATGACGACTACCATACATGTTTCTCGTCAGGCTGCAAACAGAGCCGGCGCATTGATTGATCCAGCTCACAGTCAGCGGATAATTTCGGCTTACCAATTTAATTTCCTGTCATATAACTTTAGACTGGCAATGTTAATAAGCAGTTAAACAGGTGTGTAAAGAATGACAACAATTGCAACCGCTACGCTACCGGAAAACGTGCAACGTCCTCAGTACGATCGCAGCCAGCTCCGCTCGCGTATTGTCCATTTCGGCTTTGGCGCGTTTCATCGCGCGCACCAGGCGCTGCTGACCGATCGCGTGCTGAATAACATCGGCGGCGACTGGGGGATCTGCGAAATCAGTCTGTTCAGCGGCGATACGCTGATGAGCCAGCTTCGCGAACAGGACCACCTGTTTACCGTACTGGAAAAAGGCGCCGACGGTAATCAGCCCATTGTTATCGGCGCGGTGCACGAATGCCTGAACGCCAGGCTCGATTCGCTGGCGGCGATTATCGAGAAATTTTGCGAGCCGCAGGTAGCGATTGTCTCGCTGACCATCACGGAAAAAGGTTATTGCATCGATCCGGCGACCGGCAAGCTGGATCCGACGCATCCGCGTATCGTTCACGATCTGGAAAATCCGACGCTGCCGCAGTCGGCTCCCGGTATTTTAGTTGAAGCGCTGGCCCGCCGCCGGGAACGGGGCCTGTCGCCCTTTACCGTGCTCTCCTGCGATAACATTCCCGACAACGGCCACGTGGTGAAAAATGCCGTCCTCGGCATGGCGGAAAAACGCAGTCCGGCGCTGGCGAGCTGGATCGCCGACAACGTTAGCTTCCCGGGCACCATGGTGGATCGTATTGTTCCCGCCGCCACCGCGGAGTCGCTGGCGGAAATCGCCGCCGTGCTGGGGGTGGAAGATCCCTGCGCCATCAGCTGCGAACCCTTCATTCAGTGGGTGGTCGAAGACCACTTTGTCGCCGGGCGCCCCGCCTGGGAGACGGCGGGCGTGCAGATGACCGACGACGTGCTGCCCTGGGAGCAGATGAAGCTGCGGATGCTCAACGGCAGCCACTCTTTCCTCGCCTGGCTTGGCTATCTGGCAGGTCATGCGCACGTCAGCGACTGCATGCAGGATGAGGTCTTCCGCCGCACCGCCCGCCAGCTGATGCTTGACGAACAGGCCCCGACGCTGACCATTACCGGCGTCGATCTGGCGGCCTATGCCGACAGCCTGATCGCGCGCTTCAGCAACCCGGCGCTCAAACACCGTACCTGGCAAATCGCCATGGACGGCAGCCAGAAGCTGCCCCAGCGTATGCTCGACGGTATTCGCGTGCATCTTGAGCGCGGCAGCCGCTGGCCGCTGCTGGCCCTCGGCGTAGCCGGCTGGATGCGCTACGTCAGCGGTACGGACGATGCCGGTCAGGCCATCGACGTCCGCGATCCGCTGGTGGACAAGATCCAGCAGCGGGTGGCGCAGAGCGATGAGCAGCAGCGCGTTGACGCCCTGCTGGGTCTGGAGGAAATATTTGGCCGCGACCTGCCGCGCAACGCGCAGTTTGTCGCCGGGATCCGCGCCGCCTGGCAGCAGCTGGCGATGCACGGCGCCCGCGAGGCGGTTGCCCGCGCGCTCAATTCTTAACAATATTTGCGCTTATGCGGACAGAATTTCCTTCTGTCCGCCTCAGGACTTCTCTTTTCCCTCTTTTTTCGTCAGGATAGGCGTAACTGTTACAACATTACATTTATCCTGGAGAAAAGAGTGACAAGAACCAATTTGATCACCGGCTTTCTCGGCAGCGGTAAGACGACCTCGATTCTTCATCTGCTGGCGCAGAAGCCTGCGGATGAAAAATGGGCCGTACTGGTTAACGAGTTTGGCGAAGTCGGGATAGACGGCGCCCTGCTGGCCGACAGCGGCGCCCTGCTCAAGGAGATCCCCGGCGGCTGCATGTGCTGTGTCAATGGCCTGCCGATGCAGGTCGGGCTGAATACCCTGCTGCGCCAGGGGAAACCCGATCGTCTGTTGATTGAGCCCACCGGACTTGGCCATCCAAAGCAGATCCTCGATATCCTCACCGCGGCGGTGTATGAACCCTGGATCGATCTGCGCGCGACCCTGTGCATCCTCGATCCGCGTCAGCTACTGAACGAGAAAGCGGTCAACAACGACAACTTTCGCGACCAGCTGGCGGCGGCGGATATCATCGTGGCCAATAAAAGCGATCGGGAAACGCCCGAAAGCGCTCAGGCGTTTGTCGACTGGTGGCAACGCTGGGGCGGCGATCGCCGCCAGGTGTCGGCGACCCAGGGTAATATCGACCTGGCCCTGCTTGATGAACCGCGGCGCAATACCGCCCCGCTGCCGGCGAGCGCGGAGCACGCCCACCGCCATCCCCCCACAGCCGGTCTCGCCGCCCTTAGTCTGGCGGAACACCAGCGCTGGCGACGCCACCTTAACAGCGGCCAGGGCTATCAGGCCTGCGGCTGGATCTTCGACGCGGAAACGGTCTTTGACACCATCGCCCTGCTGGAGTGGGCCCGGCTGGCGCCGGTGGCGCGCGTCAAAGGTGTGCTGCGCATTGCCGAAGGGGCGGTGCGGATCAACCGCCAGGGCGAGGATCTGCATATCGAGACCCTTAGCGTCGCCCCGCCCGATAGCCGCATCGAGCTTATCTCCGCCCATGAAGCCGACTGGAACGCGCTCCAGACCTCATTGTTGAGGCTTCGTTTAAGTTAAGGCGGCTAAGGTTGCCGCCGACTGTCACAAAATCGCAATGGCTATGATGAAAAACCGAATTCCTTTAATCCTGCTGCTTAACATCGCGGGTGTGGCGCTATTTTGCTCCTGGTATCTGCCAGCCAACCACGGCGCGTGGGCGCCGGTAGACGCCGCGATCTTCCATTTCTTTAACCATGGCGTCAGCGTCAGCCACGCTTACGCCTGGCTGCTGGCGATCATCAACAATCGCGCCTTCGACGCCTGCTCGCTGCTGGCGATGGGTTGCCTGATGCTCAGCTACTGGCTCAAGGCGCCGGCGGCAGGCCGTCGTCAGATCGCTATTATGGGCGTGGTAATGCTGCTGGCGGCGGTGATCATCAACCAGCTGGCGCAGCACCTGATGCCGGTTCAGCGCGCCAGTCCGTCGCTGTTTTTCAGCGATGTCACCCGCGTCAGCGACGTCGTTAACTTCCCCACTAAGGATGCTTCCAAGGACAGCTTCCCCGGCGATCATGGGATGATGCTGCTGATCTTCGCGAGCTTTATGTGGCGCTATTTTGGCCGCCGCGCGCTGACCGTGGCGCTGGTGATATTTGTGGTCTTTGCTTTCCCGCGGGTGATGATTGGCGCCCACTGGTTCAGCGATATTGCCGTCGGCTCTCTGACCGCCGTGCTGATTGGCGCGCCCTGGGTATTGATGACGCCGCTGAGCGATAAACTGATCGCCTTTTTCGATCGCTACTTACCCGGCGGAATATCGGCCAAATAAAGCCGCGGGCCGCCGCCAGAGGCATTATCTATAAGGGGACCTTTTGGGTCCCTTTTTTCAATTGTCCTTTTTTTCAACATCACGTTCATCTTCTTGTCACATTAATCCCGTGACAAATGAAGGAATTGTCTGTTTTTTGCCCGCAATTGCCGCAATTTTGTCCTTTCCCGATGATTCACTTTTTGTCACCAAAATACTTATAAGAAATCGCGCAAAACCGCTCGCCATGCGGCGTTTGATAGGGTAATCTCGTTCTCGTTTTGCCTTTTCCGCAACATTAATTCAGGCCCTGAATAAAATTGTGCGTGACTGCACAAATTTAAGCTTAAGGAATTGTCTCATTGCGGATGGGTATTTAGGCTCTAACACGTTTGGCATTTTTTATAACGACATTGTCGTTAAGGACAACAAGGGAAAATAAACAGCATGGTCAAATCTCAGCCGATTTTGAGATACATCTTGCGGGTAGCCCCCGCGATTGCAGTAGCGGTTCTGCTTTCCGCGTGTAGTTCAACAAGTACCGCCAGGAATATGCATTCTGAGACGCATGCTGTGGGTAGTGGCGATTTATCATCACTGCAAGCCTCTCAGGATGAATTTGAAACGATGGTCCGTAACCTGGACGTGAAGTCCCGTTTAATGGATCAGTATGCCAGCTGGAAAGGCGTGCGTTACCGCCTCGGCGGCAGCACTCGCAAAGGTATCGACTGCTCGGCGTTCGTGCAGCGCACCTTCCGCGAACAATTTGGTCTGGAACTGCCGCGTTCAACTTCTGAACAGCAGGAAACCGGAAAATCGATTTCCCGTACCCAGCTGCGTACTGGCGATCTGGTTCTGTTCCGCGCCGGCTCTACCGGCCGCCATGTCGGGATCTACCTCGGCAACAACCAGTTTGTTCACGCCTCTACCAGCAGCGGAGTGACCATCTCCAGCATGGATGAGCCATACTGGAAAAAGCGCTACAACGAAGCGCGTCGAGTCCTGAGCCGCTCGTAAACTGTCCTCTACCGCCGCCGGTTATCCCTTGGCTGGAAGCGGGATAAAAAACACTGCCCCGGCAGTGTTTTTTTTTGCCACCTGATTCTGAACGACGCAAAATAAGCTATGTCTTTTAAGTGGGAATGAGAAAAACGACGACTGACAACCCGTTGCTGCGCATCAATAACACGGAAAGACTATAGCTATGCTGACTCGCTACTTTTCGCCCCAGCGTAAAACCTGGCTAACCAGCCTGTGCGTGGGCATTATCGTCGCGCTACTGGCTGGCAGCATTCAATTTATGGTGATTTACCATAACCGGGCCGAGCGTTTCGACGCCATTATCAACAATGTTAATACCTATCTGAAAAGCTATTTTCACGACCTGCGCCAGACCATTGACGGCCTGCAGCCGCTGGTGGAGCAGCCCTGCGAGAATATTGACTCCGGGCTCACCTCCCACGCCGCGTTCAGCCCTAACGTCCGCGCTTTCCTGCTGGTCAAAAACGGCGTGGCCTTTTGCTCCTCGGCAACCGGCGCCATGAATACCCCCCTCACCCAGCTGATCCCGGCCATTGATATCCGCAAACCCCTTGATATGGCGATTTTGCCAGGCACGCCGATGATGCCGAAGAGCGCGGCGCTGGCGCTATGGGTAGGCAAACCCGGTGATGAAAACAGCGGCATTTTCGTGTCGATTAACGCCAATCTCACGCCGTATATCCTCTATTCCGCACGGCAGAATGATTTCAGCGGTATTGCGCTGGTCATCGGCCACACCGCTATCTCCACCTTCAGTAACCGGCTGGTAGATCCGCAAACGCTGCATAACGTGCCGATCCGCGAAGTGCAGATCGACGGTTTCCCCCTCAAGGTCTACCTGTATGCCAACAGCTGGCTGGCGGAAAATACGCAGTTTGCTCTGCTGCTCGGGGTGGTGTGCGGCCTGCTGGCGGGGCTGCTCTGCTATTACGTGCTGTCGATCAAATCCGATCCGCGAAAATCCATCCTGCTGGGGATCAAAAACAACCAGTTCTACGTCGTCTATCAGCCGGTGGTGAATGCCCAGACTCTGCGTATCAGCGGCGTGGAGGTCCTGATGCGCTGGCGCCATCCGGTGGTGGGCGAAATTCCGCCTGACGTCTTTATTAACCTCGCGGAAACCCAGCAGATGATCGTGCCGCTGACCGATCACCTGCTGGCGCTGATCGCCCGCGACGCGCCGGCGCTGAAGCGTATTCTGCCGCACGGCGTCAAGCTGGGGCTCAACATTTCCCCCGCCCATCTTCAGGCCGACAGCTTCCGCGACGATATGCTGCGCTTCGCCGCCGCGCTGCCCGCCGGCCATTTTCACGTGGTGCTGGAGGTCACAGAGCGGGCGATGATTGACAAAGAAAAATCGGTCGCTAACTTCGCCTGGCTGCACCAGCACGGTTTTGAAATCGCGATCGATGATTTTGGCACCGGGCATAGCGCGTTGATCTATCTCGAACGCTATAACTTCGATTATCTGAAGATCGATCGCGGCTTTGTGCAGGCGATCGGCACCGAAACCGTCACCTCGCCAGTGCTGGATGCGGTGCTGACCCTCAGCCGTCGGCTGAAATTGATGACCGTTGCCGAAGGGGTGGAGACCCAGGAGCAGGCGGAGTGGCTCCGCGCTCAGGGAGTGCATTTCCTGCAGGGGTACTGGATCAGCCGGCCGCTGTCGCTGGCGGCGCTGGTGGCCGCGCACGATGAACCCGCGAATTATTTCACAACGCGTTAAGTCTCACTTATGATGCGGGAACAGAAGTCGGCCACGGGGGCCGGCTATGACAGGGTATTCTGCCGCCTATGTATGCGCGACTTTTTCTGCTTCTGCTTGCTCTGTTTAGCCTGAGCGCTAAAGCGCAATCCATTCAGGAAAGCGTCGCCTTCGCGATTATCGGCGAACCCAAATACGCCGCCGGTTTCAGCCATTTTGATTATGTTAATCCACAGGCGCCGAAAGGCGGCACCCTCACCCTGGCGGCGATTGGCACCTTTGACAACTTCAACCGCTACGCGCTGCGCGGCAATCCCGCGGTACGCACTGAAGCGCTCTACGATCCCCTGTTCACCACCTCGGATGATGAGCCCGGCAGCTACTATCCGTTGATTGCCGAACGGGCGCGCTACGCCGGGGACTATTCATGGATGGAGATCGCCCTCAACCCGCGCGCCCGTTTTCACGACGGCACGCCAATCACCGCCCGCGATGTCGCTTTTACCTTCAATAAGTTTATGACCGAAGGGGTGCCGCAGTTCCGCCTCTTTTATAAAGGCACCACCGTGAAGGCCATCGCGCCGTTGACCGTGCGTATCGACCTCGGCCAGCCCGGTAAAGAGAACATGCTGAGCCTGCTGAGCCTGCCGGTGATGCCCGAGGCGTTCTGGCGTCATCACAAACTCAGCGACCCGCTGTCAAAGCCGCCGCTGGCCAGCGGGCCCTACCGCATCAGCGCCTGGCGGATGGGACAGTATATTACCTATTCCCGGGTCGCCGATTACTGGGCGGCCGACCTGCCGGTCAACCGCGGTCGCTGGAACTTCGATACGCTGCGCTATGACTATTATCTTGACGACAACGTCGCTTTCGAAGCCTTTAAAGCCGGGGCCGTCGACCGCCGGGAAGAGACGGTCGCCAAAAACTGGGCCACCCGCTACGTCGGCCGCAACTTCAGCCGCGGCTACATCATTAAAGAGGAGTATGCCAACACCTCGGCGCAGGATACCCAGTGGCTGGCGTTCAATATTCAGCGCCCGGTATTCGCCGATCGCCGGGTGCGGGAGGCCATTACCCTGGCGTTTGATTTTGAATGGATGAACAAGGCGCTGTTTTACAGCGCGTATCAGCGCGCCAACAGCTATTTCCAGAACACCGAATATGCCGCCCGCAGCCTGCCCGACGCGGCCGAGCTGGCCCTGCTGACGCCGATGAAAAACGAACTGCCCCCCGAGCTCTTCAGCCAGGTGTACCAGCCGCCGGTCTCCCGCGGCGATGGCTTCGACCGCGCCAACTTACTCCAAGCCGACGCCCTGCTTAACGCGGCGGGCTGGACGGTGAAGAACCAGCGCCGGGTTAACGCCGCCACCGGTAAGCCGCTGCGCTTTGAACTGCTGATGCCGGCCGGAAGCAATGACCGCTGGGTGCTGCCGTTTCAGCACAACCTGCAGCGCCTGGGGATCGTCATGGATATTCGTCAGGTGGATAACTCGCAGTACAGCAACCGCCGCCGCAGCCGCGATTACGACATGATGCCGAGCCTGTGGCGCGCCATGCCCTGGCCGGGGACTGACCTGCAAATCTCCTGGGCGTCGGACTATATTCACTCCAGCTACAACGCGCCGGGGGTGCAAAGTCCGGTGGTGGATAAACTGATTGCGCAGATCCTGCAGTGGCAGGGTAATAAGCAGAAGCTGATCCCGCTTGGCCGGGCGCTGGACCGCGTCCTCACCTGGAACCACTACATGTTGCCGATGTGGTATATGGCGCAGGACCGCACCGCGTGGTGGAATAAATTCTCGTTCCCCCAAACCCGCCCCATTTATTCGTCCGGCCTTGATACCTGGTGGTATGACGCGAACAAAGCGGCCACCCTCCCCGCGGACAGACGCTAAGGACATACCATGGGCAGCTACCTGATCCGCCGTTTGCTGTTAGTGATCCCCACCCTGTGGGCCATCATTACCATTAACTTTTTTATTGTACAGATCGCTCCCGGCGGCCCGGTCGACCAGGCCATCGCCGCCATCGAATTTGGTCAGCACGGCGGAATGCCAGGCGCCGGCGACGGCGGGATGGGCGCCAGCCATGCCCGTACCGGCGCCGGCAATATCAGCGAGGGTCACTATCGCGGGGGGCGCGGCCTCGATCCGGAAGTCATCGCCGAGATCACCCACCGCTACGGCTTCGACAAACCGCTGCACGAGCGCTACCTGAAGATGCTGGGCGATTATCTGCGCTTTGATTTTGGCGACAGCCTGTTTCGCAGCGCCTCCGTGCTGCAGCTGATTAAAGACAGCCTGCCGGTCTCGGTGAGCCTCGGGCTGTGGAGCACGCTGATCATCTATCTGGTCTCCATTCCGCTGGGTATCCGCAAAGCCGTCAGCAACGGCAGCCGCTTTGACATCTGGAGCAGTACGCTGATTATCATTGGCTATGCGATCCCCGCCTTTCTGTTCGCCATCCTGCTGATCGTGATTTTCGCCGGCGGCAGCTATTTCGACCTCTTCCCGCTGCGCGGTCTGGTCTCGCCAAACTTCGACACCCTCCCGTGGTATGAAAAGATCCTCGACTATCTGTGGCACATCACCCTGCCGGTGCTGGCGACGGTGATCGGCGGCTTTGCCGCCCTGACCATGCTGACTAAAAACAGCTTCCTTGACGAGATCCGCAAACAGTATGTGGTCACCGCCCGCGCCAAAGGCGTCGGTGAGAAACAGATCCTTTGGGGACACGTGTTCCGCAACGCCATGCTGCTGGTGATCGCCGGTTTCCCGGCCACCTTTATCAGTATGTTCTTTACCGGCTCGCTGCTGATCGAAGTGATGTTCTCCCTGAATGGTCTGGGGCTACTGGGCTATGAAGCGACGGTCTCCCGCGACTATCCGGTGATGTTCGGCACGCTCTATATTTTCACCCTGATCGGCCTGCTGTTGAATATCGTCAGCGATATCAGCTATACGCTGGTCGACCCGCGTATTGATTTTGAGGGCCGCTAATGTCGTTCTTCAGTCCCGTTAATCAGGCCCGCTGGGCGCGCTTTCGCCACAACCGTCGCGGTTACTGGTCGCTGTGGCTGTTTTTAATCCTCTTCCTCTGCAGCCTGGGGGCTGAGCTGCTGGCCAACGATCGGCCGCTGCTGGTGCAGTACCGGGGCCAGCTGTACGTCCCGGTGTTAAAAAACTATACCGAGCAGACCTTCGGCGGCGCATTCGCCACCGCCGCCGACTATCAGGATCCCTGGCTGCAGCAGCAGCTGGCCAGCCACGGCTGGGCGCTTTGGCCGCCGGTGCGCTTCGGCGCGACGACGATCAATTTTGCCAGCACGGTTCCTTTTCCATCGCCGCCCTCGGCCAGCAACTGGCTCGGCACCGACGCCAACGGCGGCGATGTGCTGGCGCGGATCCTTTATGGGACGCGCATCTCGGTACTGTTTGGTCTGCTGTTGACGCTGTTCTCCAGCGTGCTGGGGGTGCTGGCCGGTGCGATACAAGGTTATTACGGCGGTAAAATCGACCTCTGGGGGCAGCGTTTTATCGAAGTCTGGTCCGGTATGCCGACGCTGTTTTTGATCATCCTGCTCTCCAGCGTCGTGCAGCCGGGCTTCTGGTGGCTGCTGGCGATCACCGTCCTGTTTGGCTGGATGACGCTGGTGGGCGTGGTGCGCGCTGAATTTCTCCGCACCCGCAACTACGACTACATCCGGGCGGCGCAGGCGTTAGGGGTCAGCGACCGGCAGATCATCCTGCGGCATATGCTGCCCAACGCGATGGTGGCGACCCTCACCTTCCTGCCTTTTATTCTCTGCAGCTCTATTACCACCCTGACGTCGCTGGATTTTCTCGGCTTCGGCCTGCCGCTCGGCTCGCCCTCCCTCGGCGAGCTGCTCCTGCAGGGCAAAAACAACCTGCAGGCGCCCTGGCTGGGCATTGCCGCGTTTCTCTCTGTCGCCGTGCTGCTGACGCTGCTGATTTTCATCGGTGAAGCGGTGCGCGACGCCTTTGACCCCAGTAAGGCGGTGTAATATGACCCACCCGCTGTTAGCTATCGACAATCTCTCTATCGCCTTTCGCCAGCAGGGGGAGACGCAGACCGTCGTGCATAATCTGTCGCTCGAGGTGGCGGCCGGCGAAACGCTGGCCCTGGTGGGGGAATCCGGCTCCGGTAAGAGCATCTCCGCCCTGTCGGTGCTGCGGCTGCTCCCTACCCCGCCGGCCAGCTACCCCAGCGGCGATATCCGTTTTCATGGCCAGTCGCTGCTGCATGCTGATGAGGCGACCCTGCGCGGCGTGCGCGGCAACCGGATCGCGATGATCTTTCAGGAGCCGATGGTGTCGCTCAATCCCCTGCATACCCTGGAAAAACAGCTCTACGAGGTGCTGTCGTTACACCGGGGAATGCGCAAAGAGGCGGCGCGCGGGGAGATCCTCGACTGCCTGGAGCGCGTCGGGATCCGTCAGGCGCCGTGGCGGCTGGCGGACTATCCGCACCAGCTCTCGGGCGGCGAGCGCCAGCGGGTGATGATCGCCATGGCGCTGCTGACGCGCCCGGAGCTGTTGATCGCCGACGAGCCGACCACCGCCCTCGATGTGTCAGTGCAGGCGCAAATTCTGCAGCTGCTGCGCGAGCTAAAGCGGGAGCTGAACATGGGGTTGCTGTTTATCACCCATAACCTGAGCATCGTCCGCCAGCTGGCTGACCGGGTGGCGGTGATGCAGAACGGCCGCTGCGTGGAGCACAATCACTGTCGGGCGCTGTTTAGCGCGCCGGCCCATCCTTACACCCAACGCCTGCTGGATAGCGAACCGGACGGCGAGCCGGTGCCGCTGGCCGCCGATGCCCCGGTGCTGCTGCAGGCGGAGGCGTTACAGGTGGCGTTCCCCATTCGTCGGGGGATCCTGCGTCGGGTGGTCGATCACCATCGGGTGGTCAATGATCTCCATTTCCAGCTACGGGCCGGCGAGACGCTGGGTCTGGTGGGAGAATCGGGTTCCGGCAAAAGCACGACCGGTCTGGCGCTGCTGCGCCTGATCCCCTCCGAGGGCAAGATAACCTTTGCCGGCCAGCCGATTCAGGGACGCGGTCGCCGACAGCTGCTGCCGCTGCGCCGACAGATGCAGGTGGTTTTTCAGGATCCGAACTCGTCGCTCAATCCGCGCCTGACGGCGCAGCAGATCATTGAGGAGGGCCTGCGCGTCCACCAGCCGACGCTGACGGCGGCTGAACGCGAACAGGCGGTGATCCTTGCCATGCAGGAGGTCGGCCTCGACCCGGCCAGCCGCCAGCGCTACCCGGCGGCTTTCTCCGGCGGCCAGCGCCAGCGTATCGCCATCGCCAGAGCGTTAATCGTCAAGCCGCAGCTGATCGTCCTCGACGAGCCGACTTCCTCGCTGGATAAAACCGTTCAGGCGCAGATCCTGAATCTGCTGAAAGCATTACAGCTGAAGCATCAGCTGGCCTATATTTTTATCAGCCATGATTTAGGCGTGGTGCGCGCGCTGTGTCACCAGGTGATGGTGTTGCGGCAGGGAGTGGTGGTCGAACAGGGCGAGTGCCAGTCCGTCTTCAGCGCGCCCCGGCATGAGTATACCCGCCAGCTGCTGGCGCTAAGCTGACGGTCAGAAAGGGTTATTGCCGGAGAAGGGCTCGGCGATCGCCACGCCAAAGTTTTTCAGACGACAGGTGGCGGCAAACTCATCCTGCAGATTAACGAACAGGCAGGGCTCGCCTTCGCACTCAAGAACGGAACAGTCGACTTCGATGTCGCTTAACGCCTGGCTGAGCTTATGCATCACCGGCCAGGCTTTTTCACCGTCCGGACTCAGCAACTTCAGGGCGACGAGACTGTTTTCGTTCTGCGCGCCGTTTTGCGGAATCGGTTCAACTCTGGAACCCGCAAAACCGGCCAGCCAGCGATAGCTCTGCGGCAGACGGTGTACGATAGAGAGTTGTTGTGTATTCACGTGGTTTCCCCGGAAGCAAAAGGCTTCACAATAAATTTACATCAATATTAACACACTGTTGACAAATAGTCCTGCTCAGACGCAGAAAACGTTTACAGCCGCGGCGGCCCAGGGTTAAGCGCTTATATTCCAGCGTGTTATTTTTTAACCCGGCAAGCCGATTGGCGCTATATGTACCCGTTTCTGTGATCCAAAACAACTTTTTTATCGCAACAATGCGACTTTTTACACTAATTGATTTTACATAAAGGAAACAAATCGCAGAACCCTGAAGCCCATTGCGGTTGACGTGCATCAAGAAAGGGGCGATTTCGCCCCTGAAAATGTGACCTAGCGTGCGATTTTTCGCCGGCGGGAAGCGTAAAGGGAGAAGAAAATAGAGCTGGTGGCGCAGAAGGCGATGGAGATCAGCATCGGCCAGGCGGTGGTAAAGGTGGCCATCGACAGCAGCGCGCCGATAATCGCCCCGATACCAAAGCGGAAAGTCCCCGCTAGCGACGAAGCGGTGCCCGCCATATGCGGAAACTCATCGAGGATCACCGCCATAGCGTTCGACGACACCATCGATACGCAGCCAACGAAGGCCGCCACGCCGATGACCAGCGACCAGAAGCCGACGTCGAGCAGCGCGCAAACCACCATCCACACCGCCATGGCAAACTGGATCCACAGCCCGGCGCGAAACATGCGCAACGCCCCTACCCGCCGCACAAACCGGCTGTTGAACATGGTCATCAGGAACAGAAAGACAATGTTCAGCGCAAAATAGTAGCCAAAGTGCTGAGGCGCGACGTGGTTAATATTGATATAGACGAAAGGCCCGGCGCTAAGGAAAGAGAACATGCCCGCGAAGCTAAAGCCGCTCGCCAGCATATAGCTCAGGACCCGCTTATGGCGGAACAGGGTGGCAAAGTTACCCATCGTGGTGCGCAGGTGGAACGGCTGACGCCTTTCAGCCGGCAGCGTTTCGCGGATAAACAGGCCGATCATCAGCGACGCCAGCAGGGCCGCCAGGGCGAGGATCCAGAAGATGGCATGCCAGCTGAACCAGACCAGCACCGCCCCGCCGACCATCGGCGCCACCAGCGGCGCAATGGTCGTCACCAGCATGACAAACGACATCATCCGCGAAAACTCATCTTTCGGATAGATATCGCGCATCAGGGCGTTGATCACCACGCTGGCCGCCGCGGCCGCCAGACCGTGGAAGAAGCGCATGGCGATCAGCATCTCGATGGTCTGCGACAGGGCGCAGGCCACCGCCGCCGCGGCGAAGACCAGCGTTCCGCCGAGGATCACCGGCTTGCGGCCGAGGCTGTCAGCCATCGGACCGTACAGCAGCTGCCCCAGCGCAAAGCCGAGGATATAGGTGCTGAGGGTCATCTGCGCGCTGCCGTCCGGCACGTGGTACTGGGCAGCGATCACCGGCAGGGCCGGAAGATACATATCGATCGACAGCGGCATCAGCATGGCCAGCAGGCCAAGGATAAAGACAATCCCCAGAGACGAATTTTGCTTCAGCGTCACGTTTTGCTCCGTGGCTGCGGGGCGCCCACGCTGGCGATTTCCGCTTCCGTCAGCGGACGATATTCACCCGGCGCCAGAGATTCATCCAGCAGGATGTCGCCGATGCGTTCCCGATGCAGGCCAACCACGTGGTTGCCCACGGCGGCGAACATGCGTTTCACCTGATGGTAGCGGCCTTCGCTAATGGTGAGGCGCACTTCGGTCGGAGTGATAACTTCCAGCACCGCCGGTTTGGTGAGATCTTTTTCGTTATGCAGCTGGACGCCTTTGGCAAACAGCTCCGCGGTCCCTTCCGCCAGCGGGCTTTCCAGCGCCACCAGATAGGTTTTTTCACAGTGGTGTCGCGGCGAGGTAATGCGGTGCGACCATTGGCCGTCATCGGTCATCAGCACCAGTCCGGTGGTGTCGATATCCAGCCGACCGGCGGCATGCAGCTTATGCGCCACCGGCTCGTCGAGGAAATAGAGGATAGTCGGATGATCGGGATCGTCGGTGGAACAGACGTACCCCTGCGGCTTGTTGAGCATAAAATAGCGCGGGCCGTTCTGCTGGGTCAGCGTGTTCCCGTCATACTCCACCTCGTGCTCCGGCTGAAGCTTAAAGGAAGCATCTTTTACAATGTCGCCGTCCACGGTAACGCGGCTGCCGCGGATTTCACGCCCGGCAATAGCCCGGCTGACGCCAAGCTGCTGAGCGATAAACTTATCAAGTCGCATGAGATTTTTTTAGCCTGTCAAAGTGCTGGAGCGGGCAAATCGCCCGAAAAAGAAGAAATTCACTGGCTAGTATAACGGGCTCTTAACACCACTCAAGGGAAAAGATTCATGGCATACTATTCGCGAGTTAATTAGCCCCGTGAATTCATGACTTTTACATTACGTCCCTACCAACAAGAAGCCGTCGATGCCACCCTCGCCTGGTTTCGTCGCCATACCGAGCCGGCGGCGATTGTCCTGCCCACCGGCGCGGGCAAAAGCCTGGTGATCGCCGAGCTTGCCCGACTGGCCCGCGGCCGCGTGCTGGTGCTGGCCCACGTCAAAGAGCTGGTGGCGCAGAATCATGCTAAATACTGCGCCCTTGGCCTCGAGGCGGATATCTTTGCCGCCGGTCTGCAGCGTAAAGAGAGCCACGGCAAAGTGGTGTTCGGCAGCGTGCAGTCGGTGGCGCGCAATCTGGCGCAATTTCGCAGCGAGTTTTCGCTGCTGATCGTCGATGAATGCCACCGCATCAGCGATGATGACGACAGCCAGTATCAGCAGATCATCAGCCACCTGCGGCAGGTCAACCCGCAGCTCCGGCTGCTCGGCCTGACGGCGACCCCGTTCCGCCTCGGCAAGGGGTGGATCTATCAGTTCCACTACCACGGGATGGTGCGTGGCGATGAAAAAGCGCTGTTCCGCGACTGCATCTATGAGCTGCCGCTGCGCTATATGATTAAGCACGGCTACCTGACGCCGCCGGAACGCCTCGATATGCCGGTGGTACAGTACGATTTCAGCCGCCTGCAGGCGCAAAGCAACGGCCTGTTCAGCGAGGCCGATCTTAATCACGAACTGAAAAAACAGCAGCGCATTACACCGCATATCGTCAGCCAGATCGTGGAGTTCGCCGCAAGCCGCAAAGGGGTGATGATCTTCGCCGCCACCGTGGAGCACGCCCGGGAAGTGACCGGCCTGCTGCCGGCAGGCCAGGCGGCGCTGATCACCGGGGAAACCCCGGGTCCGGAGCGAGATCGCATCATCGAGGCGTTTAAAGCGCAGGCGTATCGCTATCTGGTGAACGTCGCGGTGCTAACCACCGGCTTCGACGCCCCGCACGTCGACCTGATCGCCATCCTCCGCCCCACCGAGTCGGTGAGTCTTTACCAACAGATCGTTGGCCGCGGCCTGCGCCTGGCGCCGGGAAAAACCGACTGTCTGATCCTCGACTACGCCGGCAACCCGCACGACCTGTACGCCCCGGAAGTGGGGACGCCGAAGGGCAAAAGCGACAACGTGCCGGTGCAGGTCTTCTGCCCGGCCTGCGGCTTCGCCAACACCTTCTGGGGCAAAACCACCGCCGACGGCACCTTGATTGAGCATTTTGGCCGCCGCTGCCAGGGATGGTTCGAAGATGACGACGGCCACCGCGAACAGTGCGACTTCCGCTTTCGTTTCAAAAACTGCCCGCAGTGCAACGCGGAAAACGATATCGCCGCCCGCCGCTGCCGGGAGTGCGACACCATTCTGGTTGACCCGGACGACATGCTGAAGGCGGCGCTGAAGCTGAAGGACGCGCTGGTGCTGCGCTGCAGCGGCATGGCCCTGCAGCACGGTAGCGACGAGAAAGGCCCGTGGCTGAAAATCACCTACTACGATGAGGACGGCGCCGACGTCAGTGAGCGCTTCCGTCTGCAAACGCCCGCCCAGCGTACCGCCTTTGAGCAGTTGTTTATCCGCCCGCATACCCGCACGCCGGGAGTGCCGCTGCGCTGGATAACGCCGGCGGATATCGTGGCCCAGCAGGCGCTGCTGCGCCATCCGGACTTTGTCGTCGCCCGCACGAAGGGGCAGTACTGGCAGGTGCGGGAAAAAGTGTTCGATTATCAGGGACGTTTTCGCCGCGCCAACGAGCTGCGTTAATTCCCGGAAAGCTGAGGTTTTGATTGCCCGGGTGTCGTTTGGCGGCTATAATGCCGCCCGCTTTTGCATTCGCAAAGCAGATAATCCGCCTGTTGCTGGGTCGCCTGTAGCAGGCTTTATATATAGAGAGACATCAATGTTTACTATCAACGCAGAAGTACGTAAAGAGCAGGGTAAGGGTGCGAGCCGCCGCCTGCGCGCAGCTAACAAGTTCCCGGCAATCATCTACGGTGGCGAAGCTGCTCCGGTTGCTATCGAACTGGACCACGACAAAGTATGGAACATGCAGGACAAAGCTGAGTTTTACGGCGAAGTTCTGACCGTCGTTGTTGATGGCAAAGAAGAAAAAGTCAAAGTTCAGGCTGTTCAGCGCCACGCGTTCAAGCCGAAACTGACTCACATCGACTTCGTTCGCGCGTAATCGCCGAAAGGAAGTTGTATGGCATAGCGCCCCGGGGTCTTCGGCTCCGGGGCGTTTTGTTATCCGCGCCGCCAAAGCGCCGGCGCCTCGTCCACGATGTCGCTCAGCAGCCGGTGCTTATTCATTCCGGGCTGCCAGAGCATCACCATGGTGACGTTCAGTCCCTGACTGCCGACCTCCGTCGCGATTTCACTGACTCCCCGCCACTCGCCTGGCCGCAAATGGTCCGGTAAAAACCCCCAGCCCCTCCCCTGCTCCATCGCATGGCGCAGCAGGGTAATTTCGTTCATATACAGCGTATGGCCGGAGATCTGCAGCCGGCGGGCAATCTGATCGTCGCTGCGCCGGTGCATCACCAGCTGCGGCGTCAACGACAGATTGAGCAGCGTCAGCGGCCGCGCCGCATCCCGGAACAGGCGGTCCGCCGCGTAGAAACGCAGATCCACCGTGCCGAGCGCCCGCCACTCCATTTCGCTGCCCAGCGTGCGGTTGTTGGCCTGGCACATCGCCATATCCGCCACGCCATCGCTCAGCGCCTGCTCGGCTTCGCGCCGCGAGGCGCTCCAGCAGCTTAACCGGATCTGCCGCCGGGCCAGCGTATCGGCCAGCGCGCAGAGAAAATCACGTGGGATAAAGGGATCGTACACCAGACGCAGCGCCTGCCCGGCGGTTTGCGGCAGCGTTTGCGCAAAAGACTCGAAAGCCTGCGCCTGACGCAACAGCAGATGCGCCTGACGAAAAAGCTGCTCCCCTTCGGCGGTTAAGGTCAGGGTACGCCCTTCCCGGCTGAACAGCCGATAGCCCAGCGCATCTTCCAGATAGTCCAGCAGATCGCGCAGCGTGGTTCGGTCTTTACCTAACCGAATGGCCGCCCGCGACAGGCTGCCGGTCTCGGCGATGGTGGCGAATGCTTCAATCTGCGCGAAAGAATACTGCAGGGTTTTCATCCTTCTCTCCCTTGCGGGGGAAAATCCCCCCTTTGCTGATTTTAGCCGCCGCGCGCCGATTTATATACTGCGATGCGAATCTATGGCAAACGAGGAAAGGATGATGATAAGAAAACCACTGGCCCTGGCGTTAATCCTGGCGGCGCTGCCGGCCGCGGCAATGGCACAACGCTGCGGCGACCTGACGCTGGATGTCTGCCCAACGCCTTACGACCAAACGCTACCCGCCGCCAAAGATATGCTCAGCTGGGATCAGACTTCACGCGTGATTGGCTTTCGAAATGACTATCGCAACTATGCCGGCGATGTTTTCCGCCACGGCGCCTCGGCGCCGCTGGAACGCGCTGAAAAACAATTGACCGATGCCCGCTATACCCTCAACGGCCACACCTGGACCCTGCAGGATTACCTGAAGCGCGAGAACGTCAGCGGTATGCTGGTGCTGAAAGACGGCAAAGTCGCCTGGAAATATCTTGGCGACGGCAACACCGATACCACCCTGTGGACCTCACGCTCGGTGGGAAAATCGGTGGTCTCGACGCTGGTGGGCATCGCCATTCAGCAGGGTAAGATCCACTCCCTTGATGATCTGATTACCGTTTATGAACCCGAACTGAAAGGCACCGCCTGGGACGGCGTGACGCTGAAGCAGTTGATGCAGCACACCAGCGGTGTGGAATGGAATGAAGACTACACCGACCCGCAGTCGCATTTCGCCCGCCTGACCCAGTGCGAGGCGCAGCCCGGGGCCTATGCCTGCGTGCGCAAGATCGTCACCGGCCTGGCGCGCAAACATCCGGCCGGCGAGCAGTGGTCCTACTCTTCCGGCGGCGCCTGGCTGCTGGGCGATATCCTGGAGCGCGCCACCGGCATGTCGCTGGCCGCCTGGCTTGAGCAGTCGCTGTGGCAGCCAGCCGGGATGGCCCACGACGGCGTATGGCATGCTTATCAGCAAGGGAAGCACGATGTCGGCGCCCACGGCTTTAACGCCACCCTTGAAGACTGGGGCCGCTTCGGCGAATTCGTCGCCCGCGATGGTCGGTTAAGCAACGGCAAACAGCTGGTGCCGGCGGGCTGGTTCGATCAGGCCGCAAGCTGGACCACTGCACTAAACTCGGTCTCGGCGGCACATCCGCAAGGTATCTACGGCTATCAGTGGTGGAATAACGCCATACCGGCGAATGCGCAAAACGTCCAGCCGACGCCGCAGGAAGGGCTGAAAGACTCGCTGTGGGCGCTGGGGATCTACGGCCAGGTGATCATGGTGAACCGCGCGGAACACCTGGTGATCGTCCAGTGGTCGACCTGGCCGCAGGCGGAACCCTCCTTTAACGCCCAGCCGCTGGAAGCGGCGCTGATGTACAGCGCCATTGCCCGCGAGCTGCGTTAACCCTCCCTGCTCCTTGCCGCTCAGCCGGCGAGGAGCGTGTCGGCATTCAGCGCCAGGTGCTGCAGCAGGATAATGGTTTTGGCATCCATGATCTCGCCATCGCGAATGGCCTGCAGCGCCCGCGCCAGCGGCCACTCCAGCACTTCAATGTCCTCACCTTCCGCCGCCAGCCCGCCGCCGTCTCCCTGCCGGTCATCGGCCTGATATTCGGCGATAAAAAAGTAGAGTTTTTCGGTGACAGATCCGGGGCTCATAAAGACGGTGAAGAGGGGCTCGATGCGCGTCACCCGAAAGCCGGTCTCCTCTTCCGCTTCGGCAACGATCCGCGCCTCCGGCGAGGCGTTATCCAACAGCCCGGCCGCCGCTTCAATGAGATATCCGTCGTGACCGTGAGTAAACACCGGAAAACGGAACTGACGGGTCAGGACCACCGTCCGCTTTTCCCGGTTGTAGAGTAAAATGACCGCGCCGTTGCCGCGATCGTAGGCCTCGCGGCTCTGCTCCTGCCAGCGTCCGTCCCGGCGCTGCAGTTCAAAGGTATATTTTTTCAGCGTGTACCAGTTATCAGAGAGCAGCGTCTCGCGAACGTGTCGGACGTGCGGTGCGTGAGTTTGCATGTTATATCCCCTTTCAGATGACAGCAGGCACCATAACATGCATAATCGTGCATAAACAAGATCACTCGTGAAGGAAAAATCATGCTCGCCAGTCAACGAAAACAGCAAATCCTGCAGATCCTTGCGGAGGAAAAACAGGTGATGTCCGGGGAGCTGAGCCAACGGTTTAACGTCTCTGAGGACTCCATTCGCCGCGATCTGCGCGAGCTGGCGGCGGAAGGAAAACTGCAGCGGGTCCACGGCGGGGCGCTGCCCGTCTCTGCCGCCATCGCCCCTATTGAAACACGCAAAAGCGTGCAAATCGCCTCCAAACAGGCGGTGGCGCGCGCTGCCGCCGCCCTGATCCAGCCTGGACAGGTGGTGATTGTCGATGGCGGCACCACCACCGCGGCGATGATCGGCTTATTACCCGCCGACCTCAGCTGCACGGTGGTCACTCATAGCCCCGGCATCGCCGTGGCGCTGGTCGATCACCCGCGAATCGAGGTGATCCTGCTCGGCGGCAAAGTGTTTAAGCATTCGGTTGTCGCCGTCGGCCCTGAAACGCTGGAAGCAATGGCGCGGATCAACGCCGATGTGTTCTTTATGGGGGTGACCGGCGTCCACCCGCGAGCGGGTTTTACCACCGGTGATTATGAAGAGGCAGGCATCAAGCGCGCGCTGGCGGCCAGGGCCGCGGAAACCGTGGTGATGGCCTCCCGGGAAAAGCTCAACGCCGCGTCGGCCTTTGCCATCGGCGAGCTGAACCTCGCCAGTACGCTTATCGTCGATGGGGAGCCCGACGCCGCGCTGCGCCAGCGGCTGGTGCAGAGCGGCGTGGAGATCGTCCCCGTACAGCGGTCGCGCTGACGGGGCGTGGCGCTTAGTTGCCGCCGGACGTCCGGCGCTGCAGCTGGTCGCGCAGGTTCGGCGGGGTGCCCTTAATGGTCAGGGTATCGGTGGCGGGATCCCAGAATACGCGTTCGCCCAGCAGCATCGCGTCGAAGTTAATGGTCAAACCGCCGCCGCTGCCGGCAAACTTGGTCAGCTGACGTAAGGTGCTGCGATCCGCCGGGAAGCTCTCTTCCAGCTCGTAGCCCTGCTCGGCGGTGAACTCCTGGAAGCTCTTTTCGCTGACGCCGGCAAGCTCTTTGGACAGCGACTCCAGCTCAATCTCTTCCCCGGCCTGCAGCTGTTCATTGCAGTAAGCATAGACCTGCTGACGCACATTCTGTCGCTCGGATTTATCAAGCTGCGCGTCGGCGGCAAAGTCATCCACCGCCTGCAGCAGGCCGCGGTTCTGCGCTTTGGCGTTGAGACCTTCGCTGGCGCCGAGGAAATCCATGAAGAAATCGGCCACTTTGCGCCCCACCCGCCCTTTCAGGAAGGTCAGGTAGCGGGTCGACTCCGGATTGGTTTCCCACTCGGTCAGATCGATGCGCGCGACGATATCGGCATGGTTAATATCCAGATAATGGGTCGAGCGGATATCCAGCTCTTCGTTGACGCGCATGCTGCTGAGGTTATTGAGCACCGCCACCAGCAGATACTCGACCGCCAGGTAACGATACTGACAGAAGAGGACAATGCCCCCTTCGGCGAACGGGTATTTCGCCAGCTCATCGCGCAGGCGGCCGGTCGCCGCGCGGCTGAACGCCAGAAACTCCTCTTCCCCCTGACGCTGCAGGCGCAGCGCCTGCGCCAGTTCGCTCTCTTCATTGAACAAGCCATAGGCTTTGCTTTTGGCGCTATAAACCCGGTGCAGTTCAGCCATCATCTCGACGACCGTCGCGTTCGGCTCCAGCAGTGACTCGCGCAGCACCAGCTCCAGATTTTGTTCATCACGTTTGATTAACTGATGCAGGGCAATCTGGTCGATATCCAGACTCATGTTAAACTCTCCTTTTAGACCGGGCGGTATTCAACCACCGCCGGGTTGCCGACGCAACTGGCACCACACATTTCGACGTCATGACTGACGATCGGTGCGCTTTTGCGCCGCGGCGAAAAAATGCGGAAAAAAAGCTGCTGCTACGGTAATATGTTGCCCTTTCACGAACAAACAGATTTTGAGTTTATGCCGCAAATTTCCCGCTATAGCGATCAACAGGTCGAACAGTTGCTCAGCGAGCTGACGAACGTCCTGGAATCACACAAAGCCCCGGTTGACCTTTCACTGATGGTGTTAGGCAATATGGTGACCAACCTGATCAACAGTAGCGTCGCGCCGGCGCAGCGTCAGGCCATCGCCCGTTCTTTCGCGCAGGCTTTGCAATCTTCGATTAACGACGATCCAGCGCATTAAGGATAACAGCAACAGTATATGGTGACTCTACGTCAGCCCTACCGAGAAAAAGTCTCCCAGATGGTTAGCTGGGGGCACTGGTTCGCCCTGTTCAACATGTTGTTGGCCATGGTGCTCGGCAGCCGCTACCTTTTTGTCGCCGACTGGCCGACGACGCTTGCCGGACGACTCTTTTCGTACGTCAGTCTCGTCGGGCACTTCAGCTTCCTGGTGTTTACCAGCTATGTGCTGATCCTCTTTCCGTTGACCTTTATCGTGGTCTCGCAGCGCCTGATGCGCTTCCTGTCGGTGATCCTTGCCACCGCCGGGATGACGCTGCTGCTGATAGACAGCGAGGTCTTTACCCGCTTTCATCTTCATTTAAACCCGGTGGTCTGGGAGCTGGTCATCAACCCTGACCAGAATGAGATGGCGCGCGACTGGCAGCTGATGTTTATCAGCGTCCCGGTCATCTTTTTGATTGAAATGCTCTTCGCCACCTGGAGCTGGCAAAAGCTGCGCAGCCTGACGCGTCGCCGCCATTATGCCCGCCCGGTCGCCTGGTTCTTCTTTTTGTCGTTCATCAGCAGCCACCTGGTCTATATCTGGGCGGATGCCAATTTTTATCGCCCGATCACCATGCAGCGAGCGAATCTACCGCTTTCTTATCCGATGACCGCCCGTCGTTTCCTTGAGAAACATGGCCTGCTCGACGCCCAGGATTATCAGCGTCGCCTGGTGGAGCAAGGGGCGCCGGAGGCGGTATCGGTCCAGTATCCGCTCAGTAACCTGCGCTACCGCGACCTCGGCGCGGGCTATAACGTGCTACTGATCACCGTCGACAACCTGAACTACTCGCGGTTTGAAAAAACGATGCCGGCGCTGGCGGCGTTTGCCAAAGAAAACGTGAACTTTACCCAGCATATGAGCTCGGGCAATACCGCCGACAGCGGCCTGTTTGGCCTGTTCTACGGCATTTCGCCAGGCTATATGGACGGCGTCCTCTCGGCGCGTATTCCCGCGGCGCTGATCACCGCTCTCAACCAGCAGGGCTACCAGCTGGGCCTGTTCTCTTCCGATGGGTTTAGCAGCCCGCTGTATCGCCAGGCGCTGCTCTCCGACTTCTCGCTGCCGAGCGCGAAGACCCAGAGCGACGAGCAGACCGCCAATCAGTGGATCGGCTGGCTGGACCGTTACGCGCAGGATGAGAATCGCTGGTTCTCGTGGGTCTCGCTCAATGGCACCACCCTCGACGATACGCAGCAGCAGGGCTTTGTCCGCCGTTATAGCAAGGCGGCAGGCGACGTTGATGCCCAGATCGATCGGGTGCTGACCGCGCTGCGCGAAGCCGGCAAGCTCGATAATACGGTGGTCATTATCACCGGCGGCCACGGCAAGCCGCTTAACGTCAAACACGACCCGTTCGACTGGTCGCGCGAGCAGCTGCAGGTGCCGCTGGTTATTCACTGGCCGGGCACGCCGGCCCAGGAAATTGCCACCCTGACCGATAACAAAGATGTGATGACCACGCTGATGCAGCGCCTGCTTCACGTGTCGACGCCGGCCAATGAGTATTCGCAGGGGGAAGATCTGTTCAGCGCTGCGCGGCGTCGGAACTGGGTCACCGCGGCCAACGGCGATACGCTGGCCATTACCACCCCGGCTATCACCGTGGTCCTCAACCATAACGGCACCTATACCACCTGGAGCCGCGACGGCGAGAAAATCAAAGATCAGAAACCGCAGCTCAGCCTGTTGCTGCAGGTCCTGACCGACGAAAAACGCTTTATCGCTAACTGATTGATTAATTATGAATCAATCGCGCGCGACCCGCTTGCATTCGCTTGGGGAACGGGTAATATTGTTCCCCACGCGTCGGCACGTAGCGCAGCCTGGTAGCGCACCGTCATGGGGTGTCGGGGGTCGGAGGTTCAAATCCTCTCGTGCCGACCAAAAATCCCTGAGAAACCAGCCTTTTAAGGCTGGTTTTTTTATGCCCATCTTTTACGCCTGTTCCCCTCAGCTCGTTGAATTTGTGCCCTTTCCGCGCCACAGCGTATAGAGTACGACTATCCTGATGGTAAATTACGTCGTAGCATCTATTATTCGACCGTATGACTCATAAGCAGGAGCGGATGACATGAGAGTTAATGGACTTACCAAAGGATTTTTCATCCTTATCGTCTTCATTGTAACCCTGGCCTTTTTTGATGTTCTCTCACCCTATTATTCCGCCATCCTCTGGGCCGCCATCCTCGCGGTGATTTTCAATCCGGTCAAAAACAAGATGCGCACCCGCCTCGGCGAACGTAACGGCCTTGCGGCGCTGATGACCATCGTCATTATCTGCCTTATCGTGTTCACGCCGCTGGCGATTATCCTGTCATCACTGGCCTACGAGCTGAACGTGGTGTACAGCAAACTGCAGCATAACGATACCCAGTTCCCGACGGTGGTCGCCAGCCTGATCGCCCACCTCCCCGGCTGGGCCAGAAGCTTCCTCGCCGAACATAACCTGGATAGCGCGCAGCAGATCCAGCAGCAGCTCTCCGATGTCGCCCTGAAAGGCGGCCAGTATCTGGCCGGCAGCGCGTTTCTGATTGGTAAAGGCACCTTTGGCTTCACCGTCAGCTTCGGCATTATGCTCTACCTGCTGTTCTTCCTGCTGAAGGATGGCCCTCACCTGGTGCTGTTGATCCTCGAATCTCTGCCGTTATCCAGCTACGTGAAGCAGCACCTCTTCGCTAAGTTCGCCGCGGTGGCCCGCGCCACGGTAAAAGGCACCGTCGCCGTGGCGCTGGCGCAGGGGGCGCTGGGCGGCTTTGCCTTCTGGATCGCCGGTCTGGACGGCAGCATTCTCTGGGGCGCGCTGATGGCGTTCCTGTCGCTTATCCCGGCGGTAGGCTCGGCCATTATCTGGGTGCCGGCGGCGATTTACCTGTTTGCCACCGGCCAGCTGTGGCAGGGCGCCTTTATTGTCGGCTTCTTTGTCATTGTGATTGGCCTGGTGGACAACATTCTGCGTCCGCTGCTGGTGGGCAAGGATACCAAAATGCCGGACTACCTGATCCTGATCGCCACCCTCGGCGGCATGGAGATCTACGGTATTAACGGCTTTGTTATCGGCCCGCTGATCGCCGCCTTGTTTATCGCCTGCTGGAATTTGCTGTCGGGGCGGGAACACGCTGGCAACACTGATGAAATCGATGAAGAATTTATTGAGGAAGCGAAAAATAGCCGTAATGAATAATTTCACCGGCAGGCCTCTGGCGGCCTGCCAGCGCCCCTGTTGCGCTCTGCGCGGCCGACGTCTTACCAGTAGATAACACTATTCATTTTGCAAAAATTGGTAAATAAATCTTAACATTTAGCAAAGTGATGATAGGCTATCTCTGTCAGGAACGAAAATAAAGGATGATCAACCGTGAAAAAAATCACTACGCTAGCCGTTTCTCTGCTGACCGCCGCCTGCATGTCCGCCGGCGCCCTGGCCGCAGACCAGCCGCTGGAAAAAGTCGCGCCGTTCCCGAAAGCGGAAAAAGGCATGAAGCGTCAGGTTATTCAGCTGCCGCAGCAGCAGGATGAATCGGCGCTGAAGGTTGAGCTGATGATCGGCCAGACGCTGGAAGTTGACTGCAACCACCATCGTCTTGGCGGGGAGCTGGAAAGCAAAACCCTGGAAGGCTGGGGTTATGACTACTATGTTTTTGATAAGCTGAGCGGCCCGGTATCCACCATGATGGCCTGCCCGGACGGCAAGAAAACGAAGAAATTTGTGACTGCCGGCCTCGGCGATGACGCCATGCTGCGCTACAACAGCAAGCTGCCGATCGTCGTCTACACGCCGACCAATGTCGATGTGAAATATCGCATCTGGCGCGCGGAGGAGACTATCGGTAACGCCGAGGTCCGCTAAGGCGCGCCATTAAAACGGCAATAAAAAAACGGCAGCCCGCAGGCTGCCGTTTTTGTCAGAGCGCGATATCCGCTATCGGCTTGCCGCCGCTCAGCGGCTTCAGCTCCGCCTGCGGGGCTTTATCCATCGCCGCGGCTGGCTCATATTTCAGCTCAAGCACTTCACTGGTCCACGCCAGCGCTTTCTCAATCTCCGCCGGGTTACCATCAAGGCGAATACCGTAGGTCGGGATGATCGCCTTCAGCCTGGCCTGCCATTCCGGCGAATTAACTTTGTCCTTAAACACTTTTTCCATCAGCTGCAGCATGATAGGCGCCGCGGTGGAGGCGCCTGGCGATGCGCCGAGCAGCGCCGCGACGGTGCCTTCGTCATCGCTGACCACTTCGGTGCCCAGGCGGAGTACCCCGCCCTTCTTCGCATCGCGCTTGATGATCTGCACGCGCTGACCGGCCTGCCACAACCGCCAGTCCTCTTTCCGCGCTTCCGGATAGTATTCGCACAGCGCGGCCAGACGATCTTTATCTTTCTGCATCACCTGGCTAATCAGATATTTCACCAGATCGAAGTTGTCCAGGCCGACGTTGAGCATCGGCAGGATATTCGAGGTATTGGTCGAGGCCAGCAGATCCCACAGCGAACCGTTCTTCAGGAAGCGGGTCGAGAAGGTCGCGAACGGCCCGAACAGCACCACGCGTTTACCGTCGATAATACGGGTATCGATGTGCGGCACCGACATCGGTGGCGCGCCCACTTCGGCCTGGCCGTATACCTTCGCCAGATGGTGGTTTACCACCTCCGGATTTTCGCAGACCAGGAACTGGCCGCCGACCGGGAAGCCCGCATACTCTTTGGCCTGCGGAATGCCGGTTTCCTGCAGCAGGGTCAGCGCCGCGCCGCCGGCGCCGATAAAGATAAATTTGGCTTTAATAACCCGCTTCTGACGACGGTTGTCGGCATCCGCGAGGGTGACCGTCCAGCTCTTGTCGGCGTTGCGCTTGAAGCGACGCACCACGGTGCCCAACTGGAGGGAGAAATTATCATGCTTTTGCAGGCTGGCGATCAGCTGGCGGGTGATTTCGCCATAGTTGACGTCGGTTCCCACTTCCGTACGGGTGGCGGCCACTTTTTGCAGCGGGTCGCGACCTTCCATCACCAGCGGCGCCCAGGCTTTGATCTGCTGATGGTCTTCAGAGTAACGAATGCCGCGGAACAGTTCGCTCTGCTGCAGCGCCGCATAGCGCGCGCGCAGGAAGTTGACGTTATCTTCGCCCCACACAAAGCTCATGTGCGGCACGCTGTTAATGAATGATTTTGGTTTGTTCAGGACGCCGCGCGTCACCTGATGCGCCCAGAACTGACGCGAGATGTGGAAGGCTTCGTTGATGTCGACCGCTTTGTCGATATTGATGCCGTTGGCGGTCTGCGGCGTGTAGTTCAGCTCCATCAGCGCCGCGTGGCCGGTCCCCGCATTGTTCCACCCGTTTGAGCTCTCTTCCGCCACGCTGGACATCTGCTCAACCATGGTAATAGACCAGTCTGGCTCAAGCTCCTGCAGCCAGGTTCCCAGTGTGGCGCTCATAATGCCGCCGCCAATCAACAATACATCCGTCTCTTGCTCATGGCGGGTGTTGGTCCGAGTGCTGTTGGGACCAACCGCCTGTGAGCGTGGTACGGCCATCTTTTTATTCATCGGATTTGAGCCTTACTTTACTCGCTGTTTTTATTTAGCGCAGGTGATACGATTCTCACCCCTCACGTTACCACCGAAGCTCAAAAATTTAAATATTGTTTAAATTTTAAGTTCTGTTTTGAGATCCGTTATAAAAATGTTTAATAAATGTATACAGCAAATCACTTTTTGTACTGGTGCGCTGGTAGATTCCGCGCTATCATCCCTGGTTTTGTGACAGACCGCACGGAAGCAGGGTCTGACACCGCTCCTCCTTTTTTTATAAGCTGCGAACTTTTTTTATGCCTCCAGTTTCTGACTCCGCCGCTTCCGGCAACCTGCGCACCATCCTCCGTTCTCCGTCGCTGCTGACGCGCGAAGCCTTGGCCGGCGTGCTCACCGCCCTGGCGTTAATCCCGGAAGTGATTTCGTTTTCTGTCATCGCCGGCGTTGACCCGCAGGTGAGCCTGATTGCTTCCGTGGTGCTCTGTCTGGCGATGTCGCTACTCGGCGGACGCCCGGCGATGGTCACCGCCGCCGCGGGCTCAGTAGCGCTGGTCATTGGCCCGATGGTGCATCAGCACGGCGTGGGTTACATTCTGCCAGCCGTCATTCTGGCGGGTATTATTCAAATTTTGTTTGGTCTGTGCGGCATGGCGCGCCTGATGCGCTTTATCCCCCCGGCGGTGATGACCGGGTTCGTCAACGCCCTCGGGATCCTGATTTTCTTTGCCCAGGTGCCGCACTTCTGGAGCCGTCAGCCGCTCATCGTCGGCCTGTTTGTCCTCACGCTGCTTATCGTCCTGTGGGCGCCGCGCTTTATTAAGGCTATCCCGGCGCCGCTGATCGCCATCGTCGCGCTCACTCTCTATACCGTCACCACCGGCCAGCTGCTGCCGACCGTCGGCGATGAAGGCTCGATGAGCGGCGGCCTGCCGGGATTCACCGCCCTGACCGTTCCCCTCAATCTTGCCACGCTGCAGATTATCTGGCCGTGCGCCCTCAGCATCGCCTTTGTCGGCCTGATGGAGTCTTTGCTGACGGCTAAGCTGGTGGATGACCTGACCCATACGCCGTCGAATAAATCGCGGGAGAGCGCCGGGCTGGGTATCGCCAACATCCTCGCCGGCTGTTATGGCGGTATCGCGGGCTGCGCGATGATCGGCCAGACCATCGTTAACGTGGAAATGGGCAAAGCCCGCAGCCGTCTCTCTACGGCGATCGCCGGTCTGGTGCTGCTCCTGCTGGTGACAGCGCTCAGCCAGGTGATGGCGAAGATCCCGATGGCGGTCCTGGCCGGGGTGATGGTGATCGTGGCGGTGAAGACCTTTAGCTGGCACAGCATTCGCCCGGGCGAGCTGGCGCGCAATCCGTGGCCGGAAACGCTGGTGATGCTGGTGACCGTCGCCGCGACGGTGGGAACCAGCAATCTGGCGATTGGCGTGCTGGCGGGGATCGTCGCGATGGCGATCATCCCCCGCCGCCTGCGGGCAAAAGCGCAGGCTACATCAGAAACAGCGTCGCCAGCCCCAGAAAAATAAAGAAGCCGCCGGTGTCGGTGATAGCGGTGATCATCACGCTGGAGCCGACCGCCGGGTCGCGCCCCAGCTTCACCATGACCATCGGGATGATGACGCCCATCATCGCCGCCATCAGCAGGTTGAGCATCATGGCCAGCGTCATCACTCCGCCAAGCTGCGGATCGTCATACAGCCACCAGGTGATGCCCCCCATGATCCCGCCCCACACCAGGCCATTAATCAGCGCAACGCCCATTTCACGCAGGATCAGGAAGGTAAAGCTGCCGGGCTGGATCTGCTGCAGCGCCATCGCCCGGACGATCATGGTGATCGTCTGGTTGCCGGTATTGCCGCCGATCCCGGCGACGATCGGCATCAGCGAGGCCAGCGCCACCAGCTGAGAAATGGTGTGTTCGAAGCCGTCGATGACCCTGGAAGCGATAAACGCCGTACACAGGTTGACCGCCAGCCACGCCCAGCGCGTTTTTACCGCCTTGCTGACCGGGGCGAAGACATCTTCTTCATCGCTCAGACCGCCCATCCGCCGCAGATCGTTGTCGGTCTCTTCATAGACCACATCGACGATCTCATCGATAGTCAGACGGCCGATCAGCTTACCATCGGCATCGATAACGGCGGCGCTGAGCAAGTCATCACGTTCGAAGGTGCGCGCCACCTTCTCCGCCTCTTCGTGCGGCTGAAAGGTGACCGGATCGCCCTCCATCACCTCCCCCACCCGCTTCTGCGCATCGTTGAGCAGAATGGTCTGCAGCTCCAGCTCGCCGAGCAGCAGCTTATTGCGGGTGGTGACAAACAGTTTGTCGGTGTTCTCCGGCATTTTACCGAGACGCCGCAAATAGCGCTGAACCGCCGCCAGGGTGGCCTCCGGCCGCACCGTAATGACCTCAAACTCCATGATCGACCCGACGCTGTTGTCGGCGTAGCGCATGATCTGGCGAATACGGGCGCGCTTCTCGGCCGGCAGGGTCGCCAGCAACCGTCCGGTCAGGTTGCGCGGCAGATGCTGCAGCAGGTAAACCTGTTCATCGATATCCAGCGGCTGCATCGCCTGCAGCAGCTCGTGGTCGCTCATCTTATCGATGAGGTCGCCCCAGACGTTTTCTGAGGCTTCCAGCAGCACTTCGCCGCGTTTATCGTCGGGCACCTGGCACCACAGCGCGGTGCGGGCGTCATAGGGGAGCGCTTCCAGCGCATCGGCGAGATCCGGCGGCGGCAGATGCGAGACCAGGATTTCCACTTCGGCCAGGTCATCGGCGAGCGTACCTTCATCGTAACGTTCTGCCAGCGTCAGTTTGCCCAGCAGCGCAGAGGTCACCGCTTTATCGGTGCTCAACAGCCAAATCAGACGGGCGCGCTCTTCGTCACGCAAGCGGGCGCTTTTTTTATGCAAAACGGACATCGGTCGGGCAATCCTTTTGAGAATAGTGAGCCGGCCTGCGGGCCGGAAGCCTTAAGCATAGCGCGAGGAGGGGGAAATAATAACCGTCAGCAATGTAGACGCTGAAAATTTCAGCGGCGCCCGGGCTTTCCCCGGGCGCGCAGCGTGAATCAGGCCGTGCGGGCCACCGCATCGCGGGAGGCCTGCGCCCGCTCTTCGCCGGTGAGCTCTGACAGCTGCCCGTCACGCATCTCCAGCAGGCGATCGGCGTGCTGGAAGTAGTGATCGTCATGGCTGATGGCGAACACGGTTTTCCCCATCTGCTTCATCAACGGCAGCAGGACCTGATAGAACTCGCGGCGGAAATGCGGATCCTGATCCGCCGCCCATTCATCCAGCAGAATGATATCCCGGGACTCGGCCAGCGCCAGCAGGAGCGCCACACGCTTCTTCTGCCCTTTCGACAGCCGCAGGTCGCCGATCTTACCGTTTTCCAGCTGCAGCTTGTGGGCCATTTGCAGACGCTCCAGCCACGTTGCCACCAGCGCCGGATCGGCCTCCTCGCCCTGCGGCCCGAGCAGACGGTCGAACAGCCAGACGTCGGTAAACACGGCGGAGAACAGTTTGCGGTACGCCTCCGGTTTATCCGCCGCCAGCGGCTGGCCGTCCACCAGAATCTGACCGGAAACCGGCTGATACAGGCCGGTCAGGAGCATCGCCAGGGTTGACTTGCCGCTGCCGTTGCCGCCGATCAGAAACACCAGTTCGCCGCGTTTTAGCGTCAGATTAAGCGGCCCTACCGCAAAGCGATGGTCCGGATAATGGAAAGTGACATCGCGCAGCTCCAGCGTCTGCCAGTCAGCCTGCGGCTGCGGCCGGGGGAAATCGGCCCGGTAAGGGGCGAGGGAGAACTGGCGCAGCTTGTTGAACGCCACCTGGGCGCTCAGCAGCGTGGGCAGCGCGCCGACGGCGGAGAGCAGCGGCGTGCGCAAAAACAGCAGCGTCAGGGAGTAGGTCGCCGCCACGGCGGTATCGGCCCAGCCGAGGCTGTTGGCCATCCAGAACACCAGCCCGATGGCGCCAAGCATCATAATATTCGACCAGTTGACCGCGCTGAGATGGAAGGTATCGGCGCGAACGATGTGGTGCCGGTACTCACGGGCGTCCGGGAGGTAGAGCTGATTAAACACATACTCCGCGCGCTCGCGGTTGAGGGTTAGCTCTTTGCGCCCTTCCAGCACCGTCTGGTAGTCGTGATAGAGCTTATCTTCCGTTTCGCGCAGGCTGGCCATATGTCTGTAGACCCGCGACACCAGCACAAAACCGCCCCAAATGGTGAGCGCCATCCACAGGGCCGTCACCAGCATCATTTTTCCTGACAGCCAGGCCAGATAAGCGGCGGAGCCGAAGGTGAGAATGATCCCCTGCACCAGCTCAGGGAGGCGTACAAAGGCGATGGTAATATTGCGGATATCGCTGGTCAGCCCGGCAAGCAGCGACGCGCTGCCGATCTTCTCCACCTGTTCAATCTGGGTATCGAGGATGCGTTTCACAAACTCGCCGCGCAGGCGATAAACAAAATGATGGCCGAGGGTGGTCAACGCCAGCTGCGAGCCCAGGGTCACCGCCATCAACAGCCCCAGCAGGCCAAGAAATTCCGGCAGCACCCGCAGCGAGGTATCGACAGTGGCGATCAGGCGCAGGTTAATAAAGGCGATTAAGCCGATACCCAGCGCGGCGCTGAGCAGGCTGAGGGCAATAACGCCCAGAAACGGCCAGCGATACTGGCGCCAGACGAGAGAAAGAAGTTCCATAACAGGCTATCCGGAAAAGCAAAACAGCCAGCAGTTTAAACGGCTCGCCGGTGACATCAAGAATAATTCTTATTTTAATCGCCGGGACGGCCCGCCTGCCGAAAGGTGAGGTTATATCGACAGTCTCCGGTCTCGGGATGATGGCCCGCTTTCAGCGGCTGAACGCCATGATAAAACAGGCGCGACTCCCCGCCCCAGACCACCACATCGCCATGCTCCAGCAGCAGCCGCTGCAGCGGGTCGCTGCGCTGCAACCCGCCAAACTGAAAGATGGCCGGCACCCCCAGCGAGACCGAGACGATCGGCGCCCGCAGATCCTGTTCATCTTTATCCTGATGCAACGACAGCTTTGCGCCGGGCTGGTAGCGGTTAATCAGACAGGCGTCGGGGGAAAAGCCCGGGTAGCCGCCGGCCGCGGCTGCCGCCAGCGCCAGTTCACGGAATACGGCCGGCATCGGCGGCCAGGTGTGATGAGTTACCGGGTCGACCGGGGCGTAGAGGTAGCCGTGGCGATCGGTGGTCCAGCCCAGCCGGCCGCAGTTGGTCATCGCCACCGACATGGTGTACCCGCCCGGCGTGACCATCCGGCGAAACGGCGACTGACGGGCGACGTCGGCAATCGCCTGCAGCAGCCCCGGAGCGCGATCACGGGCAAAGCGCCGAAGGACCACCGCGCCGGGGGCCAGCGGCTCCTGCCACGGTGGGGTATCGCTAAACAGATCGAGCATTACTCCTCCTCTCGTTGCGCCTCGCGCGCCAGCAGCTGCGCTTTTCGCGCGGTTCCCCAGCGATAACCGGACAGCGCGCCATTCTCACGCACCACCCGATGGCAGGGAACGATCACCGCCAGCGAATTCGCCGCGCAGGCGCCGGCCACGGCTCTTACCGCCCGCGGCTGGCCAATATGCTCCGCCACCTGGCGGTAGCTGCGGGTCTCACCCGCCGGGATCTGCCGCAGCGCCTGCCAGACCTGCAGCTGGAACGCGGTGCCCTGCAGATCCAGCGGCAGCGACACCGGCCGCCGGCTGTCGTCGAGGTGGGCGAAAATCTCCGCCATCTGACGACGAAACTCAGGGTCGCCCTGGCGCAGCTCGGCGCGGGGAAAGCGCTGGCGCAGATCGTCGAGCAATGCAGCATCGTTATCACCCGGCAGCACGGCGCAGACGCCGCGTTCGCTTTGCGCCACCAGGCAGCGGCCCAGCGCGCAGTCGCCCGTCGTCCAGGTCACCACGGCGGCGGCGCCGCCTCGGCGAAACTGGCTGGCGGTCATCCCTAAGGCGGCATCGGCCTGGCGATAATAGCTGCTGCTGTCGGGGAAGCCGGCCGCCAGCGCGGCGCGGGTCACCGGTTTCCCCTGCTCCAGCGCCTCGCGCAGGCGTCGCGCGCGCCACGCCTGCTGCCAGGCTTTGGGGGTCATACCGGTCACGGATTTGAATAAACGGTGGAAATGAAACGGGCTAACCGCCAGCTCGCGCGCCAGCGCCTCAAGGGTCAGGGGCGCCTCCTGCTCCAGCAAGCGACAGGCCTGCGCCACTTTATCGATCCTTTGCTGCTGCGGGCAGTCTTTATCCGGCTGGCAGCGTTTGCAGGGGCGGAATCCCGCCGCCACGGCAGCAGCGACGTCAGCAAAAAAGCGCACGTTTTCCCGCCGCGCGCGCCGCGAGCGGCAGGAGGGACGGCAGCAGATGCCGGTGGTCAGTACCGCAAAGACGAACTGACCATCGGCCCGGGTATCACGCTCGCAGACAGCCTGCCAGCGGCGGTCATCGGTATCGGCAACTATCGGTTTCATCACGGGTCTCCTGCTGTAAGTGTATCCTCAGTCTGCGGTAAAGCCCGCCGCAAAAAACCCGCAATCTTGCTTTTTAATTTTTTTCGCCGACGAGGAAGGTACGGAACTGCGGCGACATCCAGGTTTTAAAGCCCTCCCCCTCTTTGACGATCATGTAGACCGCCAGCCCTTGCTCGCGCACCACCTGCTGCGCTTTTTCCGGCCCCAGCACCATCAGCCCGGTATCCCAGCCGTCCGCCTCCAGCGCCGTTGGCGCAATAACGGTCACAGAGACCAGCTTATGGGTTATCGGCTG
This sequence comes from Klebsiella sp. JN_Kp127, assembly GCF_040062505.1. Classification (NCBI taxonomy): domain Bacteria; kingdom Pseudomonadati; phylum Pseudomonadota; class Gammaproteobacteria; order Enterobacterales; family Enterobacteriaceae; genus Klebsiella; species Klebsiella sp. JN_Kp127. The sequence continues at coordinate 135,956 of NZ_JBEAHS010000001.1, read as the reverse complement.
CCCGGTCTGCGGGTCGATGACGTGAGAGATACGTTTCCCGTCGAGTTCATAGTAGTTACGATAGCTGCCGGAGGTGCTGATGCCGTGGCCATTGATGTCGACAATCGCCTGAACGGCGTTTTCCCGGTCGGTCGGTTTCTGGATCGCCACCCGCCAGGGCTTGCCTTCGCCATTCATCCCGCGGCTGACCAGCGCCCCGCCCACCGACACCAGATAGCGGGAGATCCCCTCCTGCTCCATCAAGCGCGCAAGGTGGTCGGCGGCATAGCCTTCCCCCACAGTGGAGAGGTCGACAAACAGATCGGGAATATCTTTTTGCAGGAACTGCCTGCCGCTCTGATTGATAACCTGCAGATGCTGCAGGCCGGTGCGAGCTTTCGCCGCGGCGATCGCCTGCGCATCCGGGGTGGCGACCGGCTGTTTATCCGGGCCAAAGCCCCACAGATTGACCAGCGGCCCCACGGTGATGTCCATCGCGCCGTCCGTTTTGGCGCCAATCCGCAGCGACAGGGTCACGATGTCCGCCATCGCTTCGCTCACCGGCCAGGGCCGGGTATCCGCCGCGTGGTTGAAACGCATCAGCGCCGAGTCGTTTTTCCAGGTCGACAGCAGGCGATCGTCGGCGTCCAGCTGGGCCCGAACCTTGGCGCGCAGCGCCTGGGCCTTTGCCTCATCCACGCCGATAACGCTGACCCGCCAGAAGGTGCCCATCGTTTTACCATCCAGTACGGTGGCCGTTGAGGCGGGTGTCGCGGGAGTGGTGGCTGAATCGCAGCCAGAGAACAGTACGCAGGCGCCCAACAGCGCGGCGCGAAAGAAAGTCATATCCATTAATCGAGGCTCCTCTTACCAGGGCGACAAGAGTATACCAGCGAGGTTAAACCAGACATAAAAAAAGGCGCCAGAGGCGCCTTTTTGTTATACAGCTTGCAACTTAGAACTGGTAAACCAGGCCCAGGGCAACCACGTCGTCGGTAGAAACACCGGCTTTGCGGGTGAAGCTGTTGTCGTCCAGCAGGTTGATTTTGTAGTCAACATAGGTGGACATGTTTTTGTTGAAGTAGTAGGTCGCGCCAACGTCAACATATTTCAGGATGTCCTGGTCGCCGTAGCCTTCCAGATCCTTACCTTTAGACTGCAGGTAAGCGACGGACGGACGCAGACCGAAGTCGAACTGGTACTGAGCAACCACTTCGAAGTTCTGCGCTTTGTTAGCAAAGCCCAGAGAACCAGCGCGGGTCGCGTTGTAGGTCTGGGTGTACTGAGTGGCCAGGTAAACGTTGTTCGCGTCGTATTTCAGACCGCCGGTGTAGGTTTCAGCGTTGTCGCCACGACCCAGAACCAGGTTGTTCTGATCGTCGGTACGTTTAGAGTGAGAGTACGCGAAACCAGCGCTGATGCCATCAAAGATGTCATAAGTTACAGAGGTACCGAAGCCGTCACCGTTCTGTTTCTGAGCGCCACGACCGTTGTTGGTCGCGCCTTCGCCGCTGACGCTGCCGTTTTTACCCTGGTACTGCAGAGCAAAGTTCAGGCCGTCAACCAGACCGAAGAAGTCAGAGTTACGGTAGGTTGCAACGCCGTTAGCACGGGACTGCAGGAAGTTGTCAGAACCGTAGGTGTCGCCGCCGAATTCCGGCAGAACGTCGGTCCAGGACGTTACGTCGTATACTACGCCGTAGTTACGACCGTAGTCGAAAGAGCCCGCGTCGCCAAATTTCAGACCGGCGAATGCCAGACGGGTCCAGGCCTGATCGCTGGAGCTTTCAGTGTTGTTCGCCTGAACGTTGTATTCCCACTGGCCGTAACCGGTCAGCTGGTCGTTGATCTGAGTTTCGCCTTTCACGCCTACACGCATGTAGGTCTGGTCGCCGTCGACGCTCTTGTCGTCAGAGAAGTAGTGCAGACCGTCAATTTTACCGTACAGGTCTAATTTGTTGCCGTCTTTGTTATAAATTTCAGCCGCATTTGCTGCGCCTGCTACCAGCAGAGCCGGTACCAGGAGGGACAGTACTTTAACTTTCATGTTATTAACCCTCTGTTTGTTATATGCCTTTTATTATGCCACTGCTTACTGATTACCCTTCTAATCAGTCGGCTATTTCATTGTGCTGCAAAATGCAGAATAATCCAACAAGAATATGATACTAAAACTTCTAAGATGTTTCAAAGTTCCCACAAGATGTTTCAATTTGTAAATGCAGCGGAACTTTTTTTCACCCCAAAATGGCCAGGGAAATACGCACTAATAATCAAAAAAATTATTTAGCCATTGAAAATCAATATGATATACAAAACCAAGCCTATAGCACTGAATGGTAAAACAAAATGAACATTGGTGACTAAAATAAGAGTCGCTATCATCATTAACTTTATTTATTACCGTCATTCAGTTCTGAATGTCTGTTTACCCCTAATTTCAACCGGATGCCTCGCATCCGGTTTTTTTTACCCTTCTTTACACAACTTTAATTTATCTGTGCTACAGCCAATGATTCCCTAACGACTATTAATCAATCAATTAGGCCGCCTTTCGTGCTTATTCTGCCAATGTCTTGTTATTTCGTGCGATTCTTCGCTTTTGTTTCTGTCAATATCGTCAGCTGTCAGCCTTGCGGACGCGGTTTCATTTACGCTTCGTTTCTAAGATAATTCCTGGGCGGTATCGCGCCGCTGGCGCCAATCTGTAGTATGGATTTACGCCATTAGCCTTTATACTGCCTGCAGCATCTGTTTTGTTGCCAGTTACTCTGGCGCTACATCCTGTTTACAAACAATGATGAGTCGTTCAGCCACAAGATGACCCCGAAAAAATTCTCTCTGATCCCCGGCAACATCAGCCGCTTCTTCATTTTGATGGTTATTGTCCTGCTGGCGACGATGGGGGTGATGATTCAAAGCGCCGTCAATGCCTGGCTGAAAGAGAAGAGCTATCAGGTGGTTGATGTCTCTCATGCCCTGCACCAGCGCATTGATACCTGGCGCTATGCCACCTGGCAAATCTACGACAATATCGCCGCCACCTCTTCCAACACCGCCAGCGGCGGCCTGCAGGAGACGCGTTTAAAGCAGGACGTGTACTATCTGGAGAAGCCCCGACGTAAAACCGAAGCCCTGATCTTTGGCTCCCACGACAGCTCGACCCTCGAGATGACGCAGAAAATGTCCGATTATCTCGATATTTTGTGGGGCGCGGAGACCATTCCGTGGTCGATGTACTATCTCAATGGTCTGGATAATAGCCTGATTCTCATCTCCACCCTGCCGTTGAAGGACCTCTCCTCAAGCTTTAAAGAGTCAACCATCAGCAGCGTGGTGGAATCCCGGCGCGCGGAAATGCTGCTGCAGGCCAATACCCTTGATGAGCGCGAGACCTTCTCGCCGCTGCGCCATCTTGCCTGGCAGAACGCGCACTACTTTACGTTACGTACCACCTTCAATCAGCCAGGACACCTGGCGACAGTGGTCGCCTTCGACCTGCCGATTAACGATCTGATCCCGCCGGGCATGGCGCTGGACAGCTTCCGTATCGAGCCTGATCCCTCGCAAAATGTTGCCGCCAGCCCCGAGAAAGAGGCTAGCGATCATATCGGGATCACCTTCAACGGCATGCAGATTGACATCGCCACCGACATCAGCACCACCGGTATGCAGGTGCTGTGGACGGTCCCGATGAGCACCATGCTGCTGGAGTCCCTGCAAAACATTCTTCTGCCGCTGCTGCTTAACATTGGCCTGCTGGCGCTGGCCCTGTTCGGTTTCACCACCTTTCGGCATTATAAAGGACGCAGCAGTGCCTCGGGCGCCGGGCTCCCCTCCGCCGCCAATAGCGAACTGCGTTTACTGCGCGCCATTAATGAAGAAATTGTGTCTTTGCTGCCGCTGGGGCTGCTCGTCCACGATCAGGAAGCCAACCGAACGGTGATCAGCAACCCGATTGCCGACCATCTGCTTCCACACCTGAACCTGCAGAACATCACCAACATGGCGGACCAGCATCAGGGGGTGATCCAGGCCACCGTCAACAACGAACAGTATGAGATCCGCCAGTATCGCAGCCAGGTAGCGCCGCGCACGCAGATCCTGATTATCCGAGACCAGGACCGCGAAGTGCTGGTCAATAAAAAGCTCAAACAGGCCCAGCGCTTGTATGAGAAAAACCAGCAGGGCCGGGCGGCCTTTATGCAGCATATCGGCAGCGCCCTGAAGCAGCCCGCCCTGAACCTGGCGGCCGAGGCAGCGGCGCTCGACGGCGCGGAGAACCGGACGCTGGCGCAGCATGCCGATGAGCTGGTCACACTGATCGATGACATTCAGCTGGCTAACCTGCTGGAAAGCGATGCCTGGAAAACCAGCCAGTCGCTGTTCTCGGTGCAGGAGCTGATCGACGACGTCGTACCGGAGGTGCTGCCGGCGATGAAGCGCAAGGGGCTGCAGTTGCTTATCAATAACGCGCTGCCTGCCGGCGAGCAACGCTATGGCGACCGTGAAGCGCTGCGGCGCACGCTGGTGCTGCTGATCCAGTATTCCGTCACCACCACGCCGATCGGCAAGATCACCCTCGACGTCTGCCAGGAAGAGTCGGCCAGCGATCGCCTGACCTTCCGCATTCTCGATACCGGCAACGGGGTCTCGGCTAACGAGATCGACAATATGCACTTCCCGTATCTCAATGAGACCCAGAGCGATCTGTACGGCAAAGCGAACGCCCTCACCTTCTGGTTGTGTGACCGCATGACGCGCAAGCTGGGCGGGCAGTTGACCATCAAAGCGCGAGAGTCGCTGGGGACTCGCTATAGCCTGCATCTGAAAATGCCGGCCAGCGAAGAGGCGCCAGAGGCGGGAGAACATCTGCTGGATGACGTTATCGTCCTGCTGGATGTGACCTCCAGCGAAGTGCGGCGGATTGTCACCCGCCAGCTGGAGAGCTGGGGGGCGTCCTGCATCACGCCGGACGATCGGGCGACAAGTCAAGCGTTCGATCTGTATTTAACGGATAATCCGTCTAATCTTACTGCTTCGGGCTTGCTTTTAAGCGATGATGAGGTTGGGATACGCAAAATCGGCCCGGGCCAACTGCGGGTCAACTTTAATATTAGCACGGCGATGCAGGAGGCTATCCTGCAGCTTATTGAGCAGCAGCTGGCGGAGGAGGCGGTTCAGCCCGCCACCTCAGGAAACGAGAGTAACGCCGAACTCCATGCCAGCGGCTATTACGCACTGTTTGCCGATACGGTACCGGATGATGTTCAGAGATTGTATACTGAAATCGAAGCGGGCGATTTTGCTGCTCTGGCACAAACCGCCCACCGCCTCAAAGGGGCATTTGCTATGCTTAATCTGATACCCGGCAAACAGTTATGTGAAACGCTTGAGCATCTGATTCGCGAAAAGGATGCGCAAGGCATAGAAAAATATATCAGCGACATTGACGCTTACGTCAAGAGCTTGCTGTAGAAGGTAGCCTTATACATGAACACTATGAACGTAATTATTGCCGATGACCATCCGATCGTACTGTTCGGTATTCGTAAGTCACTTGAGCAAATTGAGTGGGTGAACGTCGTTGGCGAGTTTGAAGACTCCACGGCCCTTATCAACAATCTTCCGAAGCTGGACGCCCATGTGCTGATCACCGATCTGTCCATGCCCGGTGATAAATACGGCGACGGGATCACGCTGATTAAATACATCAAGCGCCACTTCCCGGATCTGTCGATCATTGTTCTGACCATGAACAACAACCCGGCGATCCTCAGCGCGGTGCTGGATCTGGATATCGAAGGGATCGTCCTCAAGCAGGGGGCGCCGACCGATCTGCCAAAAGCGCTGGCCGCGCTGCAGAAAGGGAAGAAATTCACCCCGGAAAGCGTCTCTCGTCTGCTGGAAAAAATCAGCGCCAGCGGCTATGGCGATAAACGCCTGTCGCCGAAGGAGAGCGAAGTGCTGCGTCTGTTCGCCGAAGGCTTCCTGGTGACCGAGATCGCCAAAAAGCTTAACCGCAGCATCAAAACCATCAGTAGCCAGAAAAAGTCGGCAATGATGAAGCTGGGCGTCGAAAACGACATCGCCCTGCTGAACTACCTCTCCTCCGTCTCGCTGAGCGCGACGGACAAAGAGTAACCCTACGCTCTCTCCGTCTCGCCCCGGCGAGACGGAGTTCCCCGTTATTCCCGCCCTTTACGTACCCGCGCCGCATATACCGTCAGCGTTTGCTTCAGCACGTCAAGCGTCACCGGCTTGGACAGACAGCTGTCCATCCCCGATTCCAGACAGCGCTGCTTCTCTTCCGCCAGGGCATTGGCCGTGACGCCAATCACCGGCAGCGTCAGGCCAAGCTGACGAATGCGCTGCGTCAGGCGATAACCATCCATATTAGGCATGTTGACGTCGCTGAGCACGATATCGATGTGCTGCTTGCTGAGGACGTTGAGCGCGTCGACCCCGTCGTTCGCGGTCACGCACTGGTAGCCGAGCGATCCCAGCTGATCCGCCAGCAGGCGCCGGTTGATCGGATGATCGTCGACCACGAGGATCATCATGTCGTCGTTATTGCCGGCCTGCGCCTCCGGCGCCATCAGCGCCCGGCTATTGTCCGCACTGGCCAGCGCGACGTGGAAAATACGCCCCAACAGCGGCAGCAGTTCATGCGGCGTCGTCACGCTATGCAGCCACTCGCCGGCGGCCCGTTCCTGCGGAATACCGATATGACGACGGCAGAAGATGACCATCGCCCTTCCCTGCCAGCCGCTCAGCGCTTCATCGTCAGTGAGTAAGACATCCTCGGCGTCCGGGGTTTCTCCGGCATGACGACGTACCGTAAGGCCGTGATAGCTGAGCAGCGAGGTGACGAACATCGCCAGCGAGGTGTTGTGGATGGCCAGCCAGCAGGTCTTGCCAGCGAAACCGTTCGCCGTCATCTGCGGCGTGTTCTGCACGCCATACAGCGGGATGCGGATGGTAAAGCGGCTGCCCATTCCCGGCTCCGTTTCCACGGCGATATCGCCATCCATCATGCTGATCAGTTTTTCACAAATCGCCAGGCCAAGGCCGGTGCCCTGGAAGTTGCGCTGCACGCCGGTCCCCACCTGGAAGAAGGGGTCGAAGAGGCGCAATACCTCTTTCGCCGGGATCCCCTCCCCGGTGTCGCGGACGCTAATCTGCAGATAATCCCCCGCGCACTGGACGTGCAGGATAATGCAGCCGGTGTCGGTGAACTTGATCGCATTGCTCAGCAGGTTGGAGATCACCTGCTGCAGGCGCATCGGGTCGCCGGACATCTGTTCCGGAACGTCCGGTTCGATAAAGCAGTACAGACCCAGCTGCTTGCGCACCACCAGCGGCAGATAGTTGGCGGAGATATGGTTCATGACCTCGCGCGGGGAAAATTCCCGCGGCTCGATCTTCAATTGCTCGGACTCGATTTTGGAGAAATCGAGAATATCGCTGATGATTTTCAACAGCAGGCTTGAGGAGTTGTTCATCGCCGTCACCAGGCGATCGACGCCCTTCGGCAACGCTTTGGTCTGCAGCAGATCGAGGTTGCCGATGATGCCATACAGCGGAGTACGCAGCTCATGGCTGACGGTGGCAAGGAACATCGATTTCGACTGGCTGGCCTGCTCCGCCGCCTGGGCCATCTCCTGCAGCGACTCTTCCATCTTCACGCGGGCGGAAACGTCCACCAGCACGCAAATCGCCACGTTTTCGTTGCGATAGCGCGAGTGGACAAAGCTAATCTGCAGGTTGGTATGGTTGCTGGTCAGCACATCGACAAAGTTGACCTGCTGGCCGCAGATGATCTGCGTCAGCCGCTGGCGGTCCTCATGGGTCAGCATGTTCAGATAGTTGTGCGCCAGCTCGTTACTGAGAATGTTGGTCCCGTCGAGGGTGCGCAGAATACAGATCCCCACCGGGGCGGAGGCCACGATTTTGCGGTTGAACTGCTCATGCTCTTCCAGCCGCTGAGCGTCATTTTCCGCAGGGATAAAAATGCGCCGCTCATACATCCGCGCCAGCGCAAACAGCATCGCGCCGCTGAGGATATTGAGAACGATGGCGTTGATGATCAGCATACGGATCCGCTCCAGCACCTGGTCTACCGAGACGGAATAGACGATGCTCAGGGAGGACGGCGCGAGGCTTTTCTTCAGCACCAGCTCGCGGAAACCCGCGCTGTAGCCAAACCACATTCGCTCCTGCATCCATTTCGCTTCGCTCTGGATTTTGCTTTCCGCGCCGGCCAGGGAGATCAGCGGCTGGCCGTTATCGTCGAAGATAGTCACGCTCATCGGCAGGCTGCCCGGCGTAAAGAAGCTTTCCATGCGGATGGTCTGCTCAACGCCGAGCATCGCCTGCAGGCGATTGGCCATATAGATCGGCGTCAGGGCGTAAAAATAGCCCACCCCGGGGCGCATGCCCTGGCTTATCCAGAACAGGTTGTTGCCGCGCTCGTTTTGCGGCGCATTGCGGTATTGCTCAATGCGTTGATGCAGGACTTTCAGCGCCTGATCGCGCTCAATCGGCACGTCACGCAGGCCAAAGTTGGCCATACAGAGATTATCGCTGCCGATGAGAAAGATGCGGTTAAGGTCATAGGCGGCGGTAAAATTATCCCGCCAGTAGCGCATAAACCACGCCAGCGATTGGAGCGAATTACGCCAGGCGCTACTCATCGCGCTGCAGTCGGAGTCAGGATACAGGGGTTCAAAGCTGGGGATCGCAATATCGCCGCTTTGCCCTTGCGCTACCGCATCCCCTGCCGACAGCCGGTTACCGGCGACGTACTTCAGCTCTTTAATCACATCCGCCGTACGCTGAATGTAGCGCTGGGCCTGATCGGCGTTGAGATTGAGCTCCTGATGGATCTCGGCTTCCCGCTCGTGCAGCGCGTTGACGATATAAAACACAGAGACAAACGCAATCAGCAGCCACAGCAATACCGCCAGCGCTCTGAACAGATAACGGGAAACCTTCAGGGTTGTGTGAAAAGAGGCAAGATATTTCAATGTGGCGATGCTCGGCCGTCAGGGACTCAACAGAATGGGGTTAAAGTAGCGGTAAACCGGCTTTGCCGCAATGTTAATGCAAAAAGGGCCGGGAGAATACCCGGCCCTTTCAGAACATTTACCTGGGACGATTACTCTTCGTCTTCGGCGATGTCGTCATCGGTATCCGCTTCCGGGGCGATATCGTCATCGCCTTCCGCCGCGCTACCGTCGATGGCGTCCAGTTCTTCGTCGTCGACCGGCTCAGCGACGCGCTGCAGCCCCACCACGTTTTCATCTTCCGCGGTGCGGATGAGGATCACGCCCTGGGTGTTACGGCCCACGATGCTCACTTCGGAAACGCGGGTACGCACCAGCGTCCCGGCGTCGGTGATCATCATGATCTGATCGCAATCATCCACCTGTACGGCGCCGACCACGGAACCGTTACGCTCGGTGACTTTGATCGAGATAACGCCCTGGGTGGCACGCGACTTGGTCGGATACTCAGCCGCGGCGGTACGTTTACCGTAACCGTTTTGCGTCACCGTCAGGATCGCGCCTTCGCCGCGCGGAATAATCAGCGAGACGACGCTGTCGTTTTCCGCCAGCTTAATGCCGCGTACGCCGGTGGCGGTACGGCCCATGGCGCGAACGGCATCCTCTTTGAAGCGCACGACCTTGCCGGCCGCGGAGAACAGCATCACTTCGTCCTGACCAGAGGTCAGATCGACGCCGATCAGCTCATCGCCTTCGTTCAGGTTCACCGCGATAATGCCGGCGGAACGCGGACGACTGAACTCGGTCAGCGCGGTTTTCTTCACGGTACCGCTGGCGGTGGCCATAAAGACGTTGACGCCCTCTTCATACTCGCGGACCGGCAGGATAGCGGTGATACGCTCATCGGCTTCCAGCGGCAGCAGGTTGACGATCGGACGACCGCGCGCGCCGCGGCTGGCCTCCGGCAGCTGATAGACCTTCATCCAGTACAGACGACCGCGGCTTGAGAAGCAGAGGATGGTGTCATGGGTGTTGGCCACCAGCAGGCGGTCAATAAAGTCTTCTTCTTTAATGCGCGCTGCCGATTTGCCTTTACCGCCACGACGCTGTGCTTCGTAGTCGGTCAGCGGCTGATACTTCACATAGCCCTGATGCGACAGGGTGACCACCACGTCTTCCTGGTTGATCAGATCTTCGATGTTGATATCAGCGCTGTTGGCGGTGATTTCGGTACGACGTTCGTCGCCGAACTGGTCGCGGATCAGCTCCAGCTCTTCGCGAATCACTTCCATCAGACGGTCGGCGCTGCCGAGGATGTGCAGCAGTTCCGCGATCTGCTCCAGCAGCTCTTTATATTCGTCGAGCAGTTTTTCATGCTCAAGGCCGGTCAGTTTCTGCAGACGCAGATCCAGAATCGCCTGGGCCTGCTGCTCGGTCAGGTAGTATTTACCCTCGCGCACGCCGAACTCTGGCTCCAGCCATTCCGGACGCGCGGCGTCATCACCGGCACGCTCCAGCATCGCCGCGACGTTACCGAGATCCCACGCCTGGGCAACCAGCGCCGCTTTCGCTTCAGCCGGGGTCGGCGCGCGACGGATCAGTTCGATAATCGGGTCGATATTGGCCAGCGCCACGGCCAGCGCTTCGAGGATATGCGCGCGGTCACGGGCTTTACGCAGCTCGAAAATGGTGCGACGGGTCACCACTTCGCGGCGGTGGCGCACGAAGGCGGCGATGATGTCTTTCAGGTTCATGATCTTCGGCTGGCCATGGTGCAGCGCAACCATGTTGATGCCGAAGGAGACCTGCAGCTGGGTCTGGGAATAGAGGTTGTTGAGCACCACTTCCCCTACCGCGTCGCGCTTCACTTCAATCACGATGCGCATCCCGTCTTTATCAGACTCGTCACGCAGCGCGCTGATGCCTTCCACGCGTTTTTCTTTTACCAGCTCGGCGATTTTCTCAATCAGGCGCGCTTTGTTCACCTGATAGGGAATTTCATGCACGATGATGGTTTCGCGGCCGGATTTCGCGTCCACTTCCACTTCCGCGCGCGCGCGGATGTAGACTTTACCGCGACCGGTGCGGTAGGCCTCTTCAATGCCGCGACGGCCGTTGATAATGGCGGCGGTCGGGAAATCAGGGCCAGGAATATGCGCCATCAGCCCTTCAATGCTGATGTCTTCATCGTCGACATAGGCCAGACAGCCGTTGATCACTTCCGTCAGGTTATGCGGCGGTATGTTGGTGGCCATCCCGACGGCGATCCCGGAGGCGCCGTTTACCAGCAGGTTAGGAATTTTGGTCGGCATGACGTCCGGAATACGCTCCGTGCCGTCATAGTTGTCAACGAAATCGACCGTCTCTTTTTCAAGATCGGCCATCAGCTCATGAGCGATTTTCGCCAGACGAATTTCGGTATAACGCATCGCCGCGGCGGAGTCGCCGTCGATGGAACCAAAGTTACCCTGGCCGTCCACCAGCATGTAACGCAGCGAGAACGGCTGCGCCATACGCACGATGGTGTCGTATACCGCGGAGTCGCCGTGCGGGTGGTATTTACCGATTACGTCACCAACGACACGGGCTGATTTTTTATAGGCTTTGTTCCAGTCATTGCCCAATACGTTCATGGCGTATAGTACGCGACGGTGTACCGGCTTCAGGCCATCTCGGACATCCGGCAGCGCACGGCCAACAATGACCGACATCGCATAATCCAGATAAGAGTTCTTAAGCTCTTCCTCAATGTTGACCGGTGTAATTTCTCTCGCAAGGTCGCTCATCTAACCGCTATCCCTCTACTGTATCCCGGATTCAAAGGTCGCAAATTATAACACAGCCGCGCTAAGAGAGGTAAAGCAATACGGTTTATTCATGGCGCGCTGCTGATATACTCGCAGGTCTGAACAGAAAAGGAGTAAAAGCGCCCATGAATGCCGAAAAAACGTCGGTAGCCCCTAACGTCGATCATGCTGAAATCGCCAAATTCGAAGCCGTCGCCTCGCGCTGGTGGGATCTGGAGGGCGAGTTCAAACCGCTCCACCGCATTAACCCCCTGCGGCTGGGCTATATCGCCGAACGCTCAGGCGGCCTGTTCGGTAAAAAAGTCCTCGATGTCGGCTGCGGCGGCGGCATCCTCGCCGAGAGCATGGCGCGCGAAGGCGCGACGGTCACCGGGCTGGACATGGGCGCCGAGCCGCTGCAGGTGGCGAAACTGCACGCCCTGGAGAGCGGAATTCAGGTGGAGTATGTTCAGGAAACGGTTGAAGAACATGCCGCGAAGCATCCGCAGCAGTATGACGTCGTCACCTGCATGGAGATGCTGGAGCACGTCCCTGACCCACAGTCGGTCGTCCACGCCTGCGCGCGGCTGGTGAAGCCTGGCGGCCAGGTCTTCTTCTCCACCATCAACCGTAACGGTAAAGCGTGGCTGATGGCGGTGGTCGGCGCGGAATATGTCATGAAGATGGTGCCCAAAGGCACTCATGATGTGAAAAAGTTTATCAAGCCGGCCGAACTGCTGGGCTGGGTAGATCAGACTTCTCTGCAAGAGCAGCATATCATCGGCCTGCATTACAATCCGTTGACCAACACCTTCAAGTTGGCGCCGGGGGTTGATGTTAACTATATGTTGCATACCAGCGCCAAAAAAGCGTGACGTCAGCACCTGCGCTTATGATGATTGCGCGGCATCAAGCCGCGTGATTATTTCTTCCGATGAAGAAATCAGCACTCGATCAAATTTTCATTTTTTTTTCTGTTTTATTGACTTCTTCTCCAGGCCTTATGCGACGTGGACTTGCGGATTATTACCCTTCCGCAACCTCAATTTAACGTCAAAATCAACCCTTGTACTCAAAAGATTCCTTACTAAAATACTCACCATATAGCGTTCCTTTTATCGACAACCCCCTACATATAGTATTTATCCACAGAGTTAGTCACAACGGCCTTCTGTGGATAAACGGGGGATATTTTCTTTCACGGACAGGTAAAATCCACATGAATCAGAGTCTGCTGGTGACAAAGCGCGACGGAACCACCGAGCGCATCAATCTCGACAAAATCCATCGCGTACTGGATTGGGCGGCAGAAGGACTGAATAACGTTTCGATTTCCCAGGTAGAGCTGCGCTCGCATATCCAGTTCTATGACGGCATTAAAACCGCGGACATCCACGAAACCATTATCAAAGCCGCTGCGGATCTGATCTCCCGCGAGGCGCCGGATTACCAGTACCTCGCCGCGCGTCTGGCGATTTTCCATTTGCGTAAAAAAGCCTTCGGCCAGTTTGAGCCGCCGGCGCTTTACGATCACGTGGTGAAGATGGTCGAGAAGGGTAAATACGATCATCATCTGCTGGAAGACTACACGGAAGAAGAGTTCCAGCAGATGGACGGTTTCCTCGACCACTGGCGCGACATGAACTTCTCCTACGCTGCCGTTAAGCAGCTGGAAGGCAAGTATCTGGTACAAAACCGCGTCACCGGCGAAATTTATGAGAGCGCGCAGTTCCTCTATATTCTGGTGGCTGCCTGCCTGTTCTCTAACTACCCGCGCGAAACGCGTCTGGACTACATCAAGCGTTTCTACGACGCGGTGTCGACCTTTAAAATCTCGCTGCCGACGCCGATCATGTCCGGCGTGCGTACCCCAACCCGTCAGTTCAGCTCCTGCGTGCTGATCGAGTGCGGCGACAGCCTGGACTCCATCAACGCTACCTCCAGCGCGATTGTGAAATACGTTTCCCAGCGCGCCGGCATCGGCATCAACGCCGGCCGCATTCGCGCGCTGGGCAGCCCGATCCGCGGCGGCGAAGCCTTCCACACCGGCTGCATTCCGTTCTACAAACATTTCCAGACCGCGGTGAAGTCCTGCTCGCAGGGCGGCGTACGCGGCGGCGCGGCGACCCTCTTCTACCCAATGTGGCATCTGGAAGTGGAAAGCCTGCTGGTGCTGAAAAACAACCGCGGGACCGACGCCAACCGCGTTCGTCACATGGACTACGGGGTGCAGATCAACAAGCTGATGTACACCCGTCTGCTGAAGGGCGGCGACATTACCCTGTTCAGCCCTTCCGACGTCCCGGGCCTGTATGACGCTTTCTTCGCCGATCAGGACGAATTTGAGCGCCTGTACACCCAGTACGAGCAGGACGACAGCATTCGCAAGCAGCGCATTAAAGCGGTTGAGCTGTTCTCGCTGATGATGCAGGAGCGCGCCTCCACCGGCCGCATCTACATCCAGAACGTCGACCACTGCAACACCCACAGCCCGTTCGATCCGGTGGTCGCCCCGGTGCGCCAGTCTAACCTGTGCCTGGAGATCGCCCTGCCGACTAAACCGCTGGAAGACGTCAACGACGAAAACGGCGAAATCGCGCTGTGCACCCTGTCGGCCTTCAACCTCGGGGCTATCGACAGCCTCGACGAGCTGGAAGAGCTGGCGGTGCTGGCGGTGCGTGCCCTGGACGCGCTGCTCGACTATCAGGATTACCCCATCCCGGCCGCCAAACGCGGCGCGATGGGCCGCCGTACGCTGGGCATCGGCGTGATCAATTTCGCTTACTATCTGGCGAAGCATGGCAAACGCTACTCCGACGGCAGCGCCAACAACCTGACCCACAAAACGTTCGAAGCGATTCAGTACTACCTGCTGAAGGCCTCCAACGAACTGGCTATCGAACAGGGCGCTTGCCCGTGGTTCAACGAAACCACCTATGCGCAGGGTATCCTGCCGATCGATACCTATAAAAAAGACCTGGACGGCATCGTCAGCGAAGCCCTGCACTACGACTGGGAAGCGCTTCGCGCGTCCATCAAAACCCACGGCCTGCGTAACTCCACGCTCTCCGCGCTGATGCCGTCCGAGACCTCGTCGCAGATCTCCAACGCCACCAACGGCATCGAGCCGCCGCGCGGCCACGTGAGTATTAAAGCGTCGAAGGATGGGATCCTGCGCCAGGTGGTGCCTGACTACGAAAACCTGCAGAACGCCTACGAACTGCTGTGGGAAATGCCGAACAACGACGGCTACCTGCAGCTGGTGGGTATCATGCAGAAGTTTATCGACCAGTCGATCTCTGCGAATACCAACTACGATCCGACGCGCTTCCCTTCCGGAAAAGTGCCGATGCAGCAGTTGCTGAAAGACCTGCTCAACGCCTATAAATTCGGCGTCAAAACGCTGTACTATCACAACACCCGTGATGGCGCTGAAGACGCTCAGGATGACCTGGCCCCGTCCATCCAGGACGACGGCTGCGAAAGCGGCGCTTGTAAGATCTAAGGTATTTTTGCCGGGTGGCGCTACGCTTACCCGGCCTACGATTTTGTAGGCCCGGCCAACGCATCGCCGCCGGGCAATACAGTTCAACAGGACTCACTTCAATGGCATACACCACTTTTTCACAGACGAAAAACGATCAGCTGCTTGAGCCAATGTTTTTTGGCCAGCCGGTTAACGTGGCCCGCTACGATCAGCAAAAATACGATATCTTTGAAAAGCTGATTGAAAAACAGCTCTCCTTCTTCTGGCGCCCGGAAGAGGTTGACGTCTCCCGCGATCGCATCGACTACCAGGCGCTGCCGGAACATGAAAAACACATTTTCATCAGCAACCTGAAGTACCAGACGCTGCTCGACTCCATCCAGGGCCGCAGCCCGAACGTGGCGCTGCTGCCGCTGATCTCCATCCCGGAGCTGGAGACCTGGGTGGAAACCTGGGCCTTCTCCGAGACCATTCACTCGCGCTCGTACACCCATATCATCCGCAACATCGTCAACGACCCGGCGACCGTGTTCGACGATATCGTCACCAACGAGCAGATCCAAAAGCGTGCCGAGGGGATCTCCCACTATTACGATTCGCTGATCGAGATGACCAGCTACTGGCACCTGCTGGGCGAAGGCACCCACACCGTCAACGGCAAGACCGTGACCGTCAATCTGCGCGAGCTGAAAAAGAAACTCTATCTGTGCCTGATGAGCGTCAACGCCCTGGAAGCGATCCGCTTCTACGTCAGCTTCGCCTGCTCCTTCGCCTTTGCCGAGCGCAAACTGATGGAAGGCAACGCCAAAATTATCCGCCTGATCGCCCGCGATGAAGCGCTGCACCTGACCGGCACTCAGCATATGCTGAACCTGCTGCGCTCCGGCAGCGACGATCCGGAAATGGCGGAAATCGCCGAAGAGTGCAAGCAGGAGTGCTATGACCTGTTCGTGCTGGCGGCGCAGCAGGAGAAAGAGTGGGCGGACTATCTGTTCCGCGACGGCTCGATGATTGGCCTGAACAAAGATATTCTCTGCCAGTACGTCGAGTACATCACCAATATCCGCATGCAGGCGGTGGGCCTCGATCTGCCGTTCCAGACCCGCTCCAACCCGATCCCGTGGATCAACACCTGGCTGGTCTCCGACAACGTCCAGGTGGCGCCGCAGGAAGTAGAGGTCAGCTCTTACCTGGTCGGCCAGATCGACTCTGAAGTCGATGCCGACGACCTGAGCAACTTCCAGCTGTAATGAAGCGGATCTTCTTGAAAATCTCTGACACTCGCCTTGAGTGTCAGGATGAACACCCTTCCCTGTTGGCTGCTCTTGAATCGCATAATATCGAAGTCGAGTATCAGTGCCGCGAAGGCTATTGCGGCTCCTGCCGCACTCGTCTGGTCTCCGGCCAGGTTGACTGGCTGACCGAGCCGCTGGCCTTTATCCAGCCGGGAGAAATTTTGCCCTGCTGCTGCCGGGCGAAGGGCGATATCGAAATTGAGATGTAAGTTTTGTCGGGCGGCGTAACGCTTATGCGCCCGACAAAACTGCCGTTCACAGGCCGGGTAAACCCGGCTTTTTACTGCTTAGCGTCCAGAAACTGCACCGCTTTATCCGGGAAATCGGTAAACAAGCCATCGACGTCCGCCTGGCGATACAGCAGGTCATAGAGCTGATTGACGTTGCTGGCGTACTCCGGCAGCTGATCCGCGCGCACGGTATACGGATGCACTTGCAGATGGCTGGCGTGCGCCTCCTTCACCATCGCCGTCAGCTTCACCGCCCCCGGCTTTGAGCCTTCCGCCACCAGCATATGATAATCCGGACCAATGCCGTCGGCGTACTGCGCAATCTGCGCCATGGCCCCCGGCTTGAACATCCAGTCATAGCTGTAGTTCACCCACTTGCCGTCAGCCTGCCGCTGCTGGGTTTCATTCCAGTCGGTATAGGCGATAAGCTGCACCAGCTTGAGATCCATGCCCATCTTCGGCTCCAGCTCATGCTTAATACGCTTGAGCTCGTTGGCGTCAAAGCACTGCAGATAGACCTTATCCTGCTTGCTGGTGTAGCCATATTCTTTCAGCACTTTCAGCGTGCTGGCGGCAATATCTTTGCCTTCCTGATGGTGGAACCACGGCGCTTTGATTTCCGGGTAAATACCGATGTTTTTGCCGGTGGAATGATTCAGCCCCTGGACAAACTCAATCTCTTCTTCAAAGGTATGAATGCGAAAATCGGATTTGCCCATCGGGAAACGCCCGGGATAGGTTTGCACATTCTTGCCGTCTTTCGGCTCAAACCCTTCGGTAAACGTCAGCGACTTGATCTCGGCCAGGGTAAAGTCGATAGCGTAGAAGCGGCCATCTTGACGCGCCCGCTGCGGGAAGCGCTGAGCGACGTCGGTCACCCGATCCAGATAGTGGTCGTGCAACACCACCAGTCGGTCGTCTTTGGTCATCACCAGGTCTTGCTCAAGGTAATCCGCCCCCTGAGCGTAGGCCATCGCTTTCGCCGGCAGGGTATGTTCAGGCAGATAACCGCTGGCGCCCCGGTGGGCGATAACCATTTTATCCGCCGCTGTCGCGCTGAAGCACAGCGCAGAACTGGCCAACATCATGCCGCTCATTAGCGCGGTGAGTTTCATGTTCATCGCCGCTCCTTAGGCTTGCTTCAGCTGTTGATGATGGCGGCGTTCACCGAGCATCACGATAACCAGCAGGACAACCGCCAGCACGCTGCCGCCGATCATCACCATAAAGCCGCCGTCCCAGCCGAAGAAATCGACGGTGTAGCCGACGATGGCGCTCGCGGCCACGGAACCGCCGAGGTAACCGAACAGGCCGGTGAAGCCTGCGGCGGTGCCGGCGGCTTTCTTCGGCGCCAGCTCCAGCGCATGCAGACCAATCAGCATCACCGGGCCGTAGATCAGGAAGCCGATAATAATCATACAGGCCATATCGACGCCCGGGTTACCCGGCGGGTTCAGCCAGTACACGACGGTGGCGATGGTCACCAGGGTCATAAAGAACACGCCGGTGGCGCCGCGGTTGCCTTTAAACACTTTATCCGACATCCAGCCGCACAGCAGGGTGCCCGGGATCCCCGCGTACTCGTACAGGAAGTAGGCCCAGGAGGATTTATCCAGCGCGAAGTGCTTCACCTCTTTCAGGTAGGTCGGCGACCAGTCGAGAATGCCGTAGCGCAGCAGATAAACGAAGACGTTGGCGACCGCGATGTACCACAGCAGCTTGTTCGGCAGAATGTACTGCATAAAGATCTGCTTCGCCGTCAGCTCTTGTTCATGCTCTTCGCTGTAATCGTCCGGGTAGTCGTTTTTATACTCTTCGATCGGCGGCAGGCCGCAGGATTGCGGCGTATCGCGCATCATCGCGAAGGCGAAAATCGCCAGCAGAATAGCGCCGAAAGCCGGCATATAGAGCGCCGCATGCCAGTCGTTAAACCAGGCCATACCCAACAGGAACAGCAGCGGCGGAATCCCCCCGCCGACGTTATGCGCGCAGTTCCACACTGAAACAATTCCGCCGCGCTCTTTCTGCGACCACCAGTGGACCATGGTACGGCCGCACGGCGGCCAGCCCATCCCCTGGAACCAGCCGCAGAGAAACAGCAGCACGAACATAATCATGATGCTCGAGGTGGCCCACGGTACGAAGCCCATCACCAGCATCACCAGCGCGGCGAGGATCAGCCCCGCTGGCAGGAAAATGCGCGGATTCGAACGGTCAGAGACCGATCCCATGATGAATTTCGAAAATCCGTAGGCAATGGAGATGCCGGAAAGGGCGAAACCGAGATCGCCGCGGGAGAAACCTTGCTCGATAAGATAGGGCATCGCCAAGGCAAAGTTCTTACGAACCAGATAGTAAGCGGCATAACCAAAGAAGATGCCGATAAAAATCTGCCAGCGTAACCGACGATAGAGCGGGTCGATCTCCGCGGCTGGCAAACGCGCTTTATGCGCGGCGGGTTTAAAAATACTTAACATATCAGCCTCCGTGGCCCTTGCTGTTTTTTACTGACGTCACGACAACAATCCCAGATTAATCACCAACTTCGAATCTGGCCGCGATGGTAGGCAATACGTAGAGCTGATACTGTGAAACATCGCACAATTTGTTACAGAAATATGACAAAAGGTTCCAATGTGAGCACAAAATCACATAATGCGCTCAAATAACGCGCGAATATGCTCGAAATCAAACAATAACCTTATTGATTGTGGCTAAATGGCGGTAAACGAAAGCAGAGGAGCTGAAGATGACGGGACGTCTTGATAGCGAGGTCATCATCATCGGCGGCGGAGCAACCGGCGCCGGCATCGCCCGCGACTGCGCCCGACGCGGATTACGTACAGTGCTCATTGAGCGCCATGATATCGCCACCGGGGCCACCGGCCGTAATCATGGGCTGTTGCACAGCGGCGCCCGCTATGCGGTGACCGACAACGAATCCGCCCGCGAATGCATCAGTGAGAACCGCATCCTGCGCCGCATCGCTCGTCACTGTATCGAACCGGCCGGCGGTCTGTTCATTACCCTGCCTGAAGACGATCTGGCCTGGCAGCAGACCTTTATCGCCGCCTGCCAGCAGGCTGGCATAGAGGCCACGCCGCTTTCTGCGCAGGAGGCGCTGCGCCGCGAGCCCGCCGTCAACCCGACGCTGCTGGGGGCGGTGCAGGTCCCGGATGGCACCATTGACCCGTTTCGCCTCACCGCGGCCAATATGCTCGACGCCCGCGAACACGGCGCGCAGATCCTCACCGGCTGCGAAGTGACAGGCCTGCTGCGCCAGGGTGACCGCGTCTGTGGCGTCCAGGTATACGATCGTCAGCTTCACCAGACCCGCGTCCTGTACGCCGGGGTAGTGGTCAATGCCGCCGGGATCTGGGGGCAGCGCATTGCGGAATATGCCGACCTGCGCATCACCATGTTCCCGGCGAAGGGATCGCTGTTGATCCTTGACCACCGGATTAACAACCTGGTGATCAACCGCTGCCGTAAGCCCGCCGATGCCGATATTCTGGTGCCCGGGGATACCATCTCGCTGATCGGCACCACCTCGATGCATATTCCTTATGACGAAATTGACGACAACCGGGTAACGACCGCGGAAGTCGAAACCCTGCTGCGCGAAGGTGAAAAGCTGGCGCCGGTCATGGGCCGCACCCGGATCCTCCGCGCCTACTCCGGCGTGCGCCCGCTGGTGGCCAGCGACAACGATCCCAGCGGACGCAGCGTCAGCCGCGGCATCGTCCTGCTCGACCATGCTCAGCGCGACGGCATGGAAGGCTTCATTACCATCACCGGCGGCAAGCTGATGACCTATCGCCTGATGGCCGAGTGGGCCACCGACGCCGTCTGTCGTAAGCTGGGCAACACCACCCCCTGTTCCACGGCCGAGAGCCCGCTCCCCGGGTCGCAGGAGCCGACGGAAAGCACCCTGCGAAAAATTATCTCCCTGCCGGGCCCGCTGCGCGGCTCTGCTGTCTACCGCCATGGCGATCGCACGCCGGCCTGGCTTGGCGACAGCCGCCAGCACCGTAGTCTGGTCTGCGAATGCGAAGCCGTCACCGCTGGTGAAGTGAAATACGCGGTGGAAAATCTGGCGGTCCACACCCTGCTCGACCTGCGCCGCCGTACCCGGATTGGGATGGGGACCTGCCAGGGGGAACTCTGCGCCTGCCGCGCCGCCGGTCTGCTGCAGCGCTTTAACGTCACCACCCCCGCGCAGTCGTTGACCCAGCTGTCGGCGTTTCTCAATGAGCGCTGGGAGGGCGTGCAGCCCATCGCCTGGGGCGACGCGCTGCGCGAAAGCGAATTCACCCGCTGGGTCTACCTCGGCCTGTGCGGACTACCACAGGAGCATCAGGATGAAATTTGACTGCGCGATTATCGGCGGCGGACTGGCCGGCCTGCTGTGCGGCCTGACGCTGAATCAGTCCGGCCTGCGCAGCGTTATCATCAGCCGCGGGCAAAGCGCACTGCATTTTTCCTCCGCGTCGTTAGATCTGCTCTCGGCGCTGCCGAACGGCGATAACGTCACTGACCTCGCGCAAGGTCTGCAGCAGCTCGCTGAACTGCTTCCTGAGCACCCTTATTCCCGGCTCGGCGCCGGGACGGTGCTCGAATACGCTAAACAGACTGAAGCCCTGCTGGCCGCCTGCGGCGCGGTGATGCAGGGCGACGCGCACCGCCCGCACCGGCGGGTAACACCGCTGGGGACGCTGCGCGCGGCGTGGCTATCGCCGCAGGAGGTTCCTGTCGCGCCACTCCCCCGACAGGGGGTCTGCCTGGTGGGGATCAGCGGCTTTGCCGATTTTCAGCCGCATCTCGCCGCCGCCGCGCTCGGGCAAACCGGCGTCACCGCCGTAGCGGCGGAAATCGAGTTACCGCTGCTGGATGTTTTACGTGACAACCCCACCGAGTTTCGCGCCGCCAATATCGCCCGCCTCCTCGACGATGAAAACCACTGGCCTGCCCTGCATGCGGCGCTGCTGCCGCTGGCGCAACAGCATGAGCTGCTGATCATGCCCGCCTGCTTTGGCCTCGCCGACGATCGCCTGTACCACTGGCTGCAGGCGCGCCTGCCCTGCCCGCTGCGTCTGCTGCCGACGCTGCCGCCTTCGGTTCCCGGGATGCGCCTGCACCGTTTGCTGCAGCGGCAGTTTATTCGCGGCGGCGGCACCTGGCTTGCCGGCGATGAAGTGGTGAACATCAGCCATCGACAGGGCGCCGTCGAGGCCGTCTGGACGCGAAATCACGGCGATATTGCGCTGCGTCCGCGTTTTACCGTGCTGGCCAGCGGCAGCTTTTTCAGTAACGGTCTTGTCGCCACGCGGGATAGCGTGCGCGAACCCATTCTCGGTCTCGATCTACAGCAGACCCTGCCGCGCGACGACTGGTACCAGCGCGACTTCTTTGCCTCCCAGCCGTGGCAGCGCTTCGGGGTGAAAACCGATGCCCTGCTGCGCCCCATGCTGGGCGGGCAGCCGTTCAGCAATCTTTTCGCCATCGGTTCACTGCTCGGCGGGTTCGATGCCATTCAGCTCGGCTGCGGCGGCGGGGTCTGCGCCGTCACCGCACTGCACGCCGCCAGACAGATCCACGCCCTCGCCGGAGGCCGACCATGAACGATACCCGTTTTGAAAGCTGCATTAAGTGCACGGTCTGTACCACCACCTGTCCGGTCAGCCGGGTCAATCCGCGCTATCCCGGGCCGAAACAGGCGGGGCCGGACGGCGAACGCCTGCGCCTGAAGGATGGCGCGCTGTACGATGAGGCGCTCAAGTACTGCATTAACTGCAAGCGCTGTGAGGTCGCCTGCCCGTCGGATGTAAAAATTGGCGATATCATTCAACGCGCCCGGGCACAGTATGGCCAGCAAAAACCGACCCTGCGCGACGCCATTCTCAGCCATACCGACCTGATGGGCACCCTTTCCACCCCCTTTGCCCCACTGGTAAACGCCACCACCGGCTTAAAACCGGTACGCCGCCTGCTCGACGCGGCGCTCAATATCGATCATCGCCGCACGCTGCCAAAATATGGCTTCGGTACCTTCCGCCGCGCTTACCGCCAGCTCGCGGCCAGACAGGCGCAGTACCCTGAGCAGGTGGCCTTCTTTCATGGTTGCTACGTCAACTATAACCACCCGCAGCTGGGCAAGGATCTGATTCGCGTCGTCAATGCGCTGGGCACCGGCGTGCAGTTGTTATCACGGGAAAAATGCTGCGGCGTGCCGCTGATCGCCAACGGCTTTTTTGACAAAGCGCGTAAGCAGGCGCAGAGCAACGTCGCCGCGATGCGGGAAAACGCGCTGCCGATCATCGCCACCTCCTCGACCTGCACCTTTACGCTGCGCGATGAATACCCGCATCTCCTTGATGTCGACAACAGCG
The DNA here is from genome assembly GCF_040062505.1 of Klebsiella sp. JN_Kp127. Lineage (NCBI taxonomy): Bacteria > Pseudomonadati > Pseudomonadota > Gammaproteobacteria > Enterobacterales > Enterobacteriaceae > Klebsiella > Klebsiella sp. JN_Kp127. The sequence goes on along the minus strand of NZ_JBEAHS010000001.1, from coordinate 112,782 downwards.
ATCTCCGCGACCGGGTGGAGCTGGCCACTCGCTGGATCTGGAAACAACTGGATAGTGGCAAAACGCTGCCGCTGCGCCCGCTGCCGCTGAAGGTGGTCTATCACACGCCGTGCCATATGGAGAAAATGGGCTGGTCGCTGTATACCCTCGAACTGCTGCGGCTGATCCCTGGCCTGCAGCTGGAAGTGCTGGATTCGCAGTGCTGCGGCATCGCCGGCACCTACGGGTTTAAGACTGAGAATTACGCGGTATCCCAGGCTATCGGCGCCCCGCTGTTCCGTCAGATTGAGGAGAGCGGCGCCGACATCGTCGTCACCGACTGCGAGACCTGTAAATGGCAGATAGAAATGTCCACCAGCAAACGCTGCGAACATCCGCTGACGGTGCTGGCGCAGGCGCTCGCCTGAGTCCGGCGCCAGCCTGCGCCGTCAATAGCTCGCTTTCTCCTGCGGCTGAGCGCTGGCGGATTTAAACATTGCCAGCCGGCGGTCCAGCGCCTGGGTGTACAGCATGGTATCGACCCCGACGGCGACGAAATTGGCCCCCCAGGCGAGACATTTTTCCGCCATCGCCGGGTCGACCGCCAGAAATCCGGCCGCTTTTCCCGCCGCGCGAATGCGCCGGATGCTCTGTTCAATCACCCGCTGCACGTCAGGATGGCCAGCATCGTCCGGGTGTCCCAGCGAAGCGGAGAGATCCGCCGGCCCGATAAACACCCCGTCAATGCCCTCCACCTCGAGGATAGCGTCCAGATTTTCCAGCGCGGTTCGGCTCTCCACCTGAATCAGCAGACAGAGTTCGTCATTCGCCTCCGCCATATAATTCTCCACTCTGCCCCAGCGCGCCGCCCGGGCCACGCCGGCGCCAACGCCGCGGCTACCGACAGGAGGATAACGGGTTGCCGAGACGACTTCCCGCGCCTGCTCGGCGGTATCGACCATCGGCACCAGCAACGTTCTGGCGCCAATATCCAGCACCTGTTTTATCAGGCTGCGGCTGCCCTCCACCGGACGGATCACCGGCTGACTGGCGTAAGGGGCGATAGCCTGGAGCTGATGATAAAGGTCCTGAATAGTGTTCGGGGCATGCTCGCCGTCGATCAGCAGCCAGTCATATCCTGAAGTGGCGGCAATCTCCGCCAGATAGGAGGAGGTCGAGCTCAGCCACAGGCCTATTTGCGTCTCACCGCTTAATAATCCACGTTTGAAGGGGTTAGATAACAGTGCGTTCATAGCGATTCCTTTAATCAATGCTGTACGCCGCCGCGCTGAGGAACCGCGCGGGTGAGGCTTAATGAGAAGATGATGATCACCCCGATGATGGCCACGCCGGCCAGGGTTAACAGTCCAGCGGCGCTGCTGGCGAACAGCGTTTCGGCCTGCACGCGAACGATCGGCGCCAGAAAGCCGCCGATGGCGCCAAACAGGTTAACGAAGCCAATCCCGGCGGCCAGCGCCGTGCCGGAGAGCAGCTGCGTCGGCATCGTCCAGAAGACCGGCTGCACGGCAATCACCCCAACCGCCGCCACGCACAGCGCGATGATAGCCAGCACCGGCGCCACCAGCCCGGAAACCGCAATCCCGACCGCTGCCGCCAGCAGCGTCAGCGTGGCAATATTGCGCCGCTCGCCGGTGCGATCGGAGTAGCGAGGGATAAGCCAGGTGCCGAACAGCGCCGCCACCCACGGAATAGCCGTCACCACCGAGGCAATGAAGCCGACTTTGGTGCCCAACAGCGCGGCGACCTGAGTGGGCAGGAAGAAAATCAGGCCATAGACCGCCACCTGAATGGTCATGTAGATCAGCGCCAGCTGCCAGACCCGCCCGTTACGCAGCGCATCGGACAGACGCGAGGTGACCTTTTTCTCCTCCTCTCGCGCCAGCTCGCTTATCAGGGCCTGTTTCTCCGCCGCGCTCAGGAAGCGGGCATGCTGCGGCGAATCGTCCAGCCAGAAGAAGGTGAACGCTCCCGCGGCGACGGCGAGCAGGCCTTCAATCACAAACATCCAGAACCAGCCGGGATGGCCCATAAACCCATGCATCTCCAGCAGCGCGCCGGATAAAGGCGAACCGAGGGTCAGCGCCAGCGGCGCCCCCATATAAAAAAGCCCCATAATGCTGGCGCGGTTTTGCTGGGGAAACCACTGAGACGTGAGGTAGATCATTCCGGGGAAGAAGCCCGCCTCCGCCGCGCCCAGCAGGGTACGTACCAGCAGGAATTTCGCTTCCGTATCCGCCCACGCCATCGCCGCCGACAGCACGCCCCACAGCAGCGTGGTGCAGCCGATCCATTTTCTGGCGCCAAATTTGCGCATCAGCAGGTTGGCCGGCACACCAAGAAAGGCATAGACCACAAAGAAAATCCCCGCCCCCAGCGCATAGGCTTCGTTGCTGAGGCCAGTGTCCAGCTGGTAGGTCTCTTTGGCGAAACCGATATTCGAACGGTCAAGAAACGCCAGCACGTACAGCGCCAGCATAAAGGGGATTAAGCGGGCGCGGTTTTTCTTCACCACGCTCTCCAGCAGAGTGTTGCTCATCATAATATCCTCAGGCGTGGGCCGCCGGGCGGCCCGGGGGATCAGTGTTGATAAGGACGTTTCAGGTTGCAGTCGCGATTGAGCTCGACGCCAAAGCCGGGTTTATCCAGTACCGATTTATGAATGCGCCCCCTCTCCGGCACCGGCTCGCCGAGCAGGATCGGGTCGAACTGCGGACGCAGCGTGGCGCAGTCAGGACTGGTCATCAGAAACTCGCTGAACGGCGTGTTGGTGAAAGTGATCACCGCATGATGTGAGTAAACCGACGAGCCGTGCGGCACCACCAGCTGCCCGCGCGCTTTAGCAATAGCCGCTATCTCCACCAGCGTGGTTAAGCCGCCGCACCAGCCGACGTCGGGCTGCATAATATCGATTCCGGTCTCCGACAGGGTGCGGAAGGACTGCAGGGTGCCGTGGTGCTCGCCGCTGGTCACCATCATCCCGGCCGGCGCCTGGCGCTTCAGCTCGCGATAACCTTCATACTGCTGCGGCGGCAGGCACTCCTCGATCCACTTGAGGTTGTAAGGGGCGCAGGCATGGGCAAGTTTGGTGGCATAGTTAACGTCCTGGCTCATCCAGCAGTCCAGCATTAACCAGAAATCCGGGCCGCATTTTTCGCGCATGTCCGCCACCATGGCGACGTCTTTGCGGATCCCGGCGTCGCCATCGTGCGGCCCCCAGTGGGTGGGCATTTTGCCGCCGATAAAGCCCATCTCCTGCGCCAGATCCGGACGAGCGCCGGTGGCATAGAACTGGATTTCGTCACGCACCGCTCCGCCCAGCAGTTTGTAGACCGGCAGGCCAACCACTTTCCCGAACAGATCCCACAGCGCGAGGTCGACACAGGAGATGGTGTTCATCACCAGACCGCCGGATCCTGCGTAGTAAAGGGTGGCGTTGAGCATCTGGTCGTGGATCAGTTTGATATCGCTGACGCATTTGCCTTCGATAAAGCGGTTGAGATGTTTTTCCACGATAAAGCAGCCCATCTCTCCGGCCGTCGACACGGCAAAGCCGGTCTGCCCGTTGTCGGCTTCCACTTCCACAATCAGCGTGCCCAGAACGTTGATGCCAAACGACTGGCGGGACTGCTCATACTGTTTGTATTTGCTCATCGGGGTGGCGATATGATCGTCAATCCAGTGGTTAGCCCCCTGATCGTGGTAATCGCCGCCGCCGGCGCCCTGCTCTGCGGTGGCGCCGCCGGTAAACCAGGCGCGGACGTGTTTAATTTTCGGTAGGGTCATGGTGTTCTCCTTATGATGAGGCGAGTTGTTCAAAGGGGCTTTTCCACCCCAGCAGTCGTGAAATATCTTTCGCGCAGGCAATCGCCTTACCGGCAAAGTAATCGCGATTGTCTTCATTGATTTGCAGACGGGTACCCACCACCGAGATGGCGGCGGTCAGGTCGTTATTGGCGTTAAAAACCGGGGCGGCCACGCAGCGCACGTCCGGATAGTCCTCGCCATTATCAAAGCTCCAGCCCCGGGCGCGGATCCGCCCCAGCTCCTCCCGCAGCTGTTGAGCATTGCTGATGGTCGTTGGCGTAGCCCTCTCCCACTGCAGTTCATCGATAATCGATGCCTGAACCCCGGCGGGCTGCCAGGCCAGCAGACATTTGCCGATCCCGGAGCGGTAAAGCGACAGGCTCTTTCCTTCGTGCGAACGCACGCTAATGGTGGCGGGTGATTCAATTTTCAGAATGTAGTAGGCGTTACCGTGATCGATAATGCCCAGATGGCAGAGCAGGCCGCACTCATCCATCAGCCGGGTCAGGCGCGGCCGCGCCAGCTCGCGCAGGTCCATTTTGCTTAGCGCCTGCCCGGCCAGCTCCACCAATTTGGTCCACAGGCAGTAGTTATCCTGATTATCCATACTGATGAAGCGCTGCTTTTTCAGCTCGCCCAGCAGCAGATAAACCGTGCTTTTCGGGATCCCCAGCTCCGCTATTATCGTCGCCGCGCTGCAGGGTCCGATGCGGCCAATTAAATTGAGGATCTCAATCGCGCGGGTCAGCGCCGGGACTTTCGTTGATTCCAACATACTGGACTCCAATCCTGAATACTGGAATCAGTGTTGCGGTTGTCCGGGCGGTAAAGTGTGAGCGACATCGCGGGGCAATCGCTTTCCCGTATGCTGGACCGTTCGCAGCGGAAAATTGCGACTTAACGCACAGAATTTTTTCAGGAGAGTACAACAGGCTGGACAACCGGCGCCCGGGAGAAGCCCGCGCGCCGGGAAACGACTTACATTGAGAGGGAATCCACCACGTTAATCCAGCCATGTTCACTGGCCAGCGGTTGGCCATTCAGCCAGCGACGCAGCAGGTTTAATGCCATCATGGCGCAGACTTCCTGGCGTACCGCCAGGCTGTGGCGGGTGACGCTAAACTTCACCCGCAGCGCGAAGGTGCCGTCGGGGGTGGCCAGGGCCACGTTAAGATGATCGTTTTCCTGGCCGCTCACCGCCAGGGCCAGGCCGGCAAAATGGTTAATGCGCCGCTCGGCCGCCCAGCGGGCCGCCTGCGCCAGCGTCTCCTCCTGCGCCGGGACCACTTCGCTGGCCAGCAGCGGCGCGCCGGCGCGGGACAGCTGGAGCGCCAGCAGACCGCCGGTAAACTGCTCGCTGAGCGTCAGGCTCAGCTGCCGCTCCTGCAGGCAGCGTGCAATCTGCGCCGGTAACCCTTCAGTGCCTTCGAAAATCAGGCTGTCGCCAGCCACTTTACGCACTTCCGGCCACAGGGCCAGCATGGCGTCACGCTGCTCAGCCGGTCCGGTCAGCTTCAGCTCAATGATCGGCATCGACGAGCGGTAGCCCATTACTACGCCAGGCGGTAACGTCAGCGGATTGAGGTTTTGCGCCAGCTCGCTTTCCGAGCGGCCAAAAGTGGTCAGCCGCAGGCATACCGGCGGTTCCGGCAGCGTAAAGCGCTGGCGCAGGCGCGGTAAAATCTCCTGCTCGACCATCACTTTGAATTCAGAGGGAACGCCGGGGGTGAAAAACATCAGGCAGCGATTGAGCTGGATGGCAAAGCCGCAGGCCGTGCCCACCGGGTTATTGATCATCTCGGCGCTGGCGGGGATTTCCGCCTGCTTACGGTTGCTTTCCGCCATCGGCCTCCCGCGTTCAGCAAAGAAGCGGGTCATGGTTTCCAGCCACTCCGGATGCAAAATAAGTCCTTCGCCTTTCGCGGTGGCCGCGGCCAGCGCGCTCAGGTCGTCGCTGGTTGGGCCGAGGCCGCCATTGACGATCAGTACATCCGCCTGTTCGCTGCGTTCGCGCAGCATCGCCACCAGCGCATCGAGATCGTCGCCGACGGTATTACGGCGCGTTAATGGTAAACCCTGATTAAAAAAGAAATCCGCCAGCCATGCTGCATTGGTGTCAACGATTTGACCATGCAACACTTCATCGCCAGTGGACAGCATTTCCACATTCAACATTGCTCACTCCTTGCCTGCCAGGTGGCAAATACTATAACGCAAAGCGGGAGGCTGACGAGGAGGAAAATCTGGCGCGGCAAGAAGAGACCGCGCCGGAGGAGATTAGAAGCTGGCGCTGGCGCCGATGTACGGGCCGTCGGCGATGGTGTTATCGCGGTTGCCATCTTTGCCCGCCAGGTTCAGATAGCGATAGCCTGCCTGGATGCTGAGCGGACGCATAATGGTCCAGCTGGCGCCGACGTTGGCTTCCTGATAGCTGTCAATGCCGCTGGATAGGGAATCTGGAGAGTAGTAGTAGTCGCCAAACAGACGGAAGCTGTCGCCGATTTTCCACTGCAGGCCGCCGCCGACCGCGGCCGCATAACCTTCATCACCCTGTTTCGGGTTGGTGTATACCCCTTTACCGCCCACGGTCGCCAGGAACGGCCCCAGCGGAATATTCAGGCCCAGGCCTAAACCCGCGGCGTCGCCGTCGTTATCGCTGTGCAGCCAGTTACCCGAAACAGCCAGACCGGTGGACTCGGTGCCGAAGCCGACCCCAAGGTTGGTGTAATGCTCGCCTGCTTCGCCGGTAACGCTGATCGCATGGGCCGCCGAAGAGACCAGCATGACGCCAGCCAGCGCCATAAAAATGCTTTTTTTCATTATTTACTCTATCCAGAAAATTAAAATCAAAGAAGTCCCGAAAAAACCTGAAAATTCTACTGCGCACTCGTCAGGAATCAATAACCTGGCGAAATGATTTTTCACAAGAGTGTAACCAGTTGCGTCTTTTTACAGCAATACCGCCGCGCATTTGCGAAAGAAAGTAAATTTCACCGAATTCATATTCAGTGGAATTATATTTAATTAGGTTGTATTGATTGAATAAATCTATATTTACCTGCGCAATCGCCATCGCGCAGGCTGTTTGAAGGAAGCAGAAAAATTAATGGGCGAGCAGGGCCAGGCGCTCCGGCGCAAGCCCCGTCAGCTTCGCCACCAGCGCCAGATCAAGCCCGTTTTCCAGCATCGCCTGGGCAATACGTTGCGCAGCCAATTGTTCTCCCTGTTCAAGACCTTGCTGCAGGCCCTGCTCAAGGCCCTGCTGATGGCCGCGTTGTTCCAGAAACTGGGCAATGTTCATTAGCGTCTCCTTATGCAGCCGTCTGGGGACATTTTGCGCAAGATTACGTAAAAAGGCGACCGGATCGGCGGCATTTCCTGCCTGCAATAAATAGTGAAGCAGCGTCCTGAGCTGTCTGCGGCTAGTGTATCCCAGCGCCAACAGGCTGGCTAGTTGCTCCTGCAGTTCCATCATATCGCGTTGCCGGATATGCTTTTGCAGCAACTCAAGCATCGCGACCCGTCGGTGCTGCATTATTGTATCGTCAGGAAGCACCGTGATATCGATTAAGTGAAAATCCTGATTGTATACTTGCCGCGCGGTTTGCGGATGAGCAAATCCTTCCAGCCAGCACATGGGATACGGCCAGGGCGAGACTTGCCCATGATAAAAAAGCAGCGGGATCACCAATGGCAGTTGCGTATGTCCTTTATCCAGATGGCGCTGCATCGCTGCTATCGCATAACGCATCAGGCGAAATGCCATATGACGGTCCGCAGAGCTTTGATGTTCGATAAGCAGATAGATATATCCGTCCCCCGCCTAGGTTTGCAGCGAGTAAAGAATATCGGAATGGCTGGCGCGCAGGTCTTCATCGATAAAACTTCCGGACTCCAACTGCAGCGTTTGCAGATTGCATAATTCTCGCAAATGTTCAGGAAGGTGAATGTCCAGAAAATCCCGCGCCGTCGCCCGATGCGACAGTAGGTGTTTAAACACGGCGTCATGTGGGGAATGGGTGGTCCTTTCCATGGTGGCTCTCCATACGATAATTTTCGCTTAACTTATCACTCTGTAAAGCCAGCGCCGTATTTCCCTTGCGGTTTGCCGAGGCGCCTCGCAAACTGTTTCCTCGATACCCGGCCCGACTTACTGCGAAGGAGAAAAATCATGCGTCAAAGGACGATTGTTTGCCCGCTAATCCAAAATGATGGCCATTACCTGTTGTGCAAGATGGCTGCCGACCGCGGGGTTTTTCCCGGACAGTGGGCGCTGGCCGGCGGCGGCGTGGAGTCGGGGGAAAGTATTGAAGAGGCGCTGCGACGCGAAGTCCGCGAGGAGCTTGGCGAAAAACTGCAGTTGACCCGTATCACGCCATGGAGCTTCCGCGACGATACCCGCGTGAAAACCTATCCCGACGGGCGCCAGGAAACGATCTATATGATCTATCTGATCTTCGATTGCGTTAGCGCCAATCGCGACGTAACGATCAACGAGGAGTTTGACGATTACGCCTGGGTGAAAGCGGATGAGCTTAAAAACTACGATCTCAATGCCGCCACCCGCCTCACCCTGAGCATGAAGGGGCTACTCTGACGCCACGGTCAGCAGGCGCAGCGTCGCCTTCAGTCCGCCCAGGCTTTCGCTGCGCGAAAGCTGCAGGTGGCTACGATGCAAACGTGCGATATCGTTAACCAGCGCCAGGCCCAGCCCGGCGCCGGGAATCGCGCCCGCGTTATCGAGGCGGCGAAACGGCATCAGCGCCTGGTGTACCTGGTGGTCGTCAATTCCCGGACCGCTGTCTTCCACGCTGAGCAACACGGCGTCGCCGTCGCGATGCAGGCTAAGCGTGACCGTTCCATATTCCGGGGTATAGCGAATGGCATTGTCGAGCAGGTTAGCGCACAGCTCCCCCAGCAGAACGCTATCGCCTGCCACATATACCGCCGACTGCTCGCCCTCGTAGCCAAGATCGATATGTTTGCTCCGCGCTTGCGCGATACGTGAAAAGCAGCTGTTGCGCACAATCTCCGGCAAGTTAATCACCGCAAACGCCTGCTCCCGCTGTTTTACCGTCGCCAGCTGCAGCAACCGCTCCGTTAACAAGACCGTATCGTCCAGCGTGGCGCGCATCGCCTGCAGACTTTCGCGCCACAGTTGCGGATCGTCGCTGGCCAGGGCTACCGAAGCCTGCGTTTTCAGCACCGCCAGCGGTGTTTTCAGCTGATGGGACGCATCGGCGCTGAAGCGCTCCTGGCGGGAGATCATCACCCGCAGGCGGTCGATGTAGCGGTTGAACGCGACAATCAGCAGCCGCGTTTCCGACCAGGGCAGCAGCTCCGGCAGCGGCGTCAGCAGACCGGGTTCACGGCGCACCATCAGCGCGGAGAGCTGACGCATGGGCCGCAGCACGCGACGCAGCAGCCAGGCTGCCAGCACCAGCGTCAACAGGACCAGTAACCCCTGCGACACCCAGGATGAGAAGAGTAATTGTCCGGCCAGCCAGCGGCGGGACTGCAGCGTTTCGGCAATATATATCTCCGCCATGCCAACGATGCCGCCTTCGTTGATGGGCTGCAGCAGGCGCGCCACGCGGATTGCCTGACCGCGATATTCGGTATGATAAAACCACGCCAGCGCCGGATAGAGCTGAGTTCGCGAGGTGGAGGGCGGCATCGCGGGCAGATCGTCATAGCCGGAAATGACCTTCCCCTGCGGGTCGAGCACCTTGTAATAGAGACGATCGTTCATATTGAGCTCGAAGCTGTCCAGCACCACCCAGGGCACATTCACCTCCAGTTGCCCTCCGCGAACCACCAGCTGCTCGGCCACCGTCCGCGCCGACGACAGCAGGGTACGATCGTAGGCTTGCGTCGCCGCCTGCAGCGCGCTGACGTAGCTGTTAAACGCGGAGAGTCCCCACAGTAGGACCAGCGGCAGGCCGAGAAACAGCAACAGTTGGGCATAGAGCGATTGCGGCTTACTCCATCTCATGGCGCTCGCACTCAAGCAGATAGCCTAAACCGCGCAGGGTGGTTATACGCACATTGCTCGCCTGAAGTTTCTTGCGCAGACGATGAATGTAGAGTTCGATGCTTTCCGGACTGACGTCATCGCTGAGACTGAACACCTGTTCGAACAGCTGCTGACGGGAAACCGGGCGGGTGCGGCGAAACATCAGCACTTTCAATAGCGCCAGCTCGCGCGGCGTCAGAGACAACATCTGGCCGCGGAGTAAAAAATAGCCTTCGTCACAATACGCCAGCTCGCCAAGCTGCTGCACCTCATGCACCTGCCCTTCGCTGCGCCGGAGCAGCGCCCGCAGGCGGGCGTCGAGCTCTTCCAGCTCAAAGGGCTTGGGTAAATAGTCATCCGCGCCGGCATTTAAGCCCTTCACCCGGTCCGCTACCGCGCTGCGGGCGGTCAGCAACAGCACCGGCAGGGTCTGCCCGCGCTTGCGCAGCCGCTGCACCACTTCAAGGCCATCGAACCCCGGCATACCGATATCCAGCACCGCCAGCGCATATTGCTCGCTTTGCAGCAGATGGTCGGCCGCACGCCCGTCAGCGACGCAATCTACGGCAAAACCGCCCTGCACCAGCGCTTTTTCCAGCCAGTGAGCCAGCTCACGATTATCCTCGGCTAATAAGAGACGCATATCACATCCTGTAACGTTGCTGCTGCATTGAAAGGGAAATGAAAGGTAACTGTTTTAACAATCATGCAACCGAATCGCCATATGTCGGTTCACATAATCAAAAAAACCTGCCCTGTACCTGCTGAGGAAGCCTATGAAAACGCCATTTTTCCGCCATCTGAGCGCCATCGCGCTGTGCCTTTGCACCACATCCGCCTTCGCCGCGGAGGCCCCGTCCCGCACCGAATGTATCGCGCCCGCTAAACCCGGCGGCGGCTTTGACCTGACCTGTAAGCTGATTCAGGTGAGCCTGATGGAAACCGGCGCTATCGAGAAACCGATGCGCGTCACCTATATGCCCGGCGGCGTGGGCGCGGTAGCCTACAACGCCATTGTCGCCCAGCGCCCGGCAGAGCCGGGGACCGTCGTCGCCTTCTCCGGCGGCTCGCTGCTGAACCTGTCGCAGGGTAAATTCGGCCGTTACAGCGTCGATGACGTGCGCTGGCTGGCGAGCGTCGGCACCGACTACGGCATGATCGCCGTGCGCGCCGATTCGCCATGGAAAGATCTGAAGTCGTTTATGACCGCGATGGAGAAAAATCCCTCCAGTATCGTGATTGGCGCCGGGGCCTCCATCGGCAGCCAGGACTGGATGAAAGCGGCGCTGCTGGCGCAAAAAGCCAACGTCGACCCGCATAAAATGCGCTACGTCGCCTTTGAGGGCGGCGGCGAGCCGGTGACCGCGCTGCTCGGTAACCATGTGCAGGCGGTCTCCGGCGATCTCAGCGAGATGGTGCCCTATCTGCAGGGCAATAAAATCCGCGTGCTGGCGGTCTTCTCCAGTGAACGACTGCCGGGCGCGCTCGCCGATGTCCCCACCGCTAAAGAGCAGGGCTACGACCTGGTCTGGCCGATTATTCGCGGCTTCTTTATGGGCCCGAAAGTCAGCGACGCCGAGTACCAGTGGTGGGTCGATGAATTCACTAAACTGCAGCAAACCGAAGCGTTCAAAAAGCAACGTGAACTGCGCGGCCTGTTTGAATTCAACATGAACGGCAAGGAGCTCGATACCTACGTTAAGCAGCAGGTCAGCGACTATCGCGAACAGGCGAAAGCCTTTGGCCTGGCAAAATAATCCGCGGAGGCGCTAATGAGCGATCGTATTTTTGCCGGAGTGTGGCTGTTGTTATGTATTGGCGGTCTGTTTATCGCCTGGCAGATCCACAGCGAATACGCCTATGAACCCGTCGGCCCGCGTCCCTTCCCGCTCGGGATCATCGGCCTGATGCTGCTGTGCTCGGCGTTAATGTTGCTGCGTCGCCCGGATGCCGTCGAGTGGCCGGGACGGCATGTGCTGCAGCGTCTGCTGACCATGGTCGTGGTGCTGGTGGTCTACGCCTGGGGGTTTGAATGGCTCGGTTTTCCGCTGGCCACCGCGCTGCTGACGGCGATCATTGGTCTGCTGTTCGGCGCGACGCTGCCGGCGGCGGGCATTGCCGGCGTCGCGATGGGCGTGTCGTTATGGTACGCCTTCGACACCCTGCTCGATGTCACCCTGCCCCTTGGCATCTGGTTTAATTAACGGAGGCGTTTATGGATACCTGGATCTATCTCTCGCAGGGCTTCGCCGTCGCCATGACGCCGGAGAACCTGCTGATCGCCCTGATCGGCTGCTTTGTCGGGACTATCGTCGGCCTCCTGCCGGGGCTGGGGCCTATCAACGGCGTGGCGATTCTGCTGCCGCTGGCTTTCGCCCTGCATTTACCCGCGGAGTCGGCGCTGATCCTGCTGGCGACGGTTTATATCGGTTGCGAATACGGCGGGCGTATTTCATCAATTCTGTTGAACGTGCCCGGCGATGCCGCCGCCATTATGACCGCCCTCGACGGCTATCCGATGGCCCAGCAGGGTCGCGGCGGTGTTGCGCTGTCGATTTCCGCCGTCAGTTCCTTCTTTGGCTCAATGATCGCCATCGGCGGTATTATTTTGTTCGCGCCGCTGCTCGCCCAGTGGTCGCTGGCGTTCGGTCCGGCGGAGTACTTCGCGCTGATGGTCTTCGCCATCGCCTGTCTTGGCAGCATGATGGCGCAGAACCCGCTGAAGTCGTTCCTCGCGGCGTTAATCGGCCTGGGTCTGGCGACGGTAGGGGTGGACGCCAATACCGGGGTTTACCGCTTCACCTTCGACAGCGTCCATCTCTCGGACGGCGTACAGTTTATTGTGGTTGTGATCGGCCTGTTCTCGGTTTCAGAGATCCTGTTGATGCTGGAGAGCACCAGCGGCGGACAAACGCTGGTGCGGAAAACCGGACGGATGCTGTTTAACACCAAAGAGGCCGCGCAGTGCGTCGGCGCGACCCTGCGCTCTTCGGTGGTGGGTTTCTTCGTCGGCATTCTGCCCGGCGCCGGGGCGACCATCGCCAGCGCCATTACCTACATGACGGAGAAAAAACTCAGCGGTAACAGCGATAACTTCGGCAAGGGCGATATTCGCGGCGTGGCGGCGCCGGAAGCGGCCAATAACGCCTCCGCCTGCGGTTCCTTTATTCCCATGCTGACGCTCGGCGTGCCGGGGTCCGGCACCACCGCGGTGATGATGGGCGCGCTGACGCTGTATAACATCACCCCCGGCCCGGCAATGTTCACCGAGCAGCCGGATATCGTCTGGGGGCTGATTGCCGCCCTGCTGATCGCCAACGTGATGCTGCTTATCATGAACATTCCGCTGATCGGCCTGTTCACCCGTATGCTGACCATTCCGCTGTGGTTTCTGGTCCCGGCCATCGCCGCGGTCTCCGCCGTCGGCGTCTACGCGGTACACAGCACTACTTTTGACCTGCTGCTGATGGTGGGGCTCGGGGTGCTCGGCTACATCATGCGCAAAATGCACTTCCCGATGTCGCCGCTGATCCTGGGCTTCGTGCTGGGGGAGATGCTGGAGCAGAACCTGCGTCGCGCGCTGTCGATCAGCAACGGCAATCTGGCGATCCTGTGGCAAAGCGGGGTGACCAAAACGCTGCTGGTGCTGGCTATCGCCGTGCTGGTGGTGCCGCCGCTGCTGCGTCTGCGGCGTAAACAGCGCCAGCGTCGCGCCGAAGCCAATATCGGCTAAGCCGGCGAATTGACCCATTCGCGCAGCGCCCGGCGCGAGATCTTAATCCCACCGTTCTTTAACGTTTCCGGCAGCCGCAGCCAACGCACCGGCTGCTGGAAACGCGCCAGCCGTTCCGCGCTCCATGCCGCCAGCACGCTCATTTCGCAGCCGTCATCGCATTCCACCACCGCTACCGGACGCTGGCCATATTCCGCATCGTCCAGCGGCACGACAAACGCCTGCTGTATCTGCGGATGCGCCCCGATGATCCGTTCCACCTCCTCCGGCTGGATCCCTTCCCCACCGCTGAAAAAGAGATTATCCAGGCGCCCGAGGAGAGTAAGCCGTCCATCGATGATCTCGCCGCGATCGCGGGTGGCAAACCACCCTTCGTCGTTGGTCAATGGCAACAATTGACCGTCGCGCCAGTAGCCCGCGGCCATGCTCGCCGCCCGCAGCCAGACCTCGCCGGCAACGATTTTCATCTCCCGCCCCGGCAACGGCGCGCCCACATCCGCCGCGCCGTCGGCCTCTTTAGCGCAGACGGTGGAAGCGAATTCGGTCAGGCCGTAACCGCAGTAGGTGCGTACCCCCTGCCCCCGCGCCCGCTCGGTCAATTCGACCGGGATCGCCGCGCCGCCGAGCAGCACCGCCTTGAGGGTAAGCGCAGCATCGTCATTCAGCAGGCGCCACAGCTGAGTCGGCACCAGCGAAGCATGGGTACAGCCCTGCAGCATCTGCGCCAGCGGCTGTTTATCGCGCACCGTCAGCCGCGCGCCGGCCAGCAGCCAGCGCCACATAATCCCCTGGCCGGAGACATGAAACAGCGGCAGCGACAGCAGCCAGTCATCTTCTGCGGCAAACGGCATCAGCGCCAGCACGCCGGCGGCGCTGGCCAGATGGGCGCTGGCATGATGCACTGCCGCCATCGGCAAACCGGTCGACCCCGAGGTCAGCGTCATTGAGGCGAAACGATCCCCACGCCACGGCACAGCATGGGTTCCCGCTGTCGCCTGCAGGGTTAACGCCGGTAAATCCCCCGGCAGCGCATCGCCGTTAAGCACCAGCTGATGCTGGACGGTCAACGCTGGCAGCAGTTCCTGCAGCAACGCCGTCGGCAGCTGCGGATTCAGCGGCAGCACCCGCACGCCGCACTGCAGCAGCGCCAGCCAGGCCAGCAGCGTCGACGGCTGGTTAAAAGCCTGCAGCGCCACCCCGTGACCTTCGGTTACGCCCTGCGCGGCAAACCCGGCCGCCAGCGCGTCAACGCGGGCGCACAGGTCGCGCCAGGTCAGCGGCTGGTCATTCAGGCGCAGCGCCTGCGCCTCTCCGCGCCGCTGGCGCCAGTGCCGCCAGGGCCAGTCGCGAAAGGTCACAGCAGCGGCTCCAGCGTATCGATGCTGAGCATCGGCAGGGGGCTTTCCGGCCACGCCCGCACCAGCTGGGCGCCCATCAGCGACAGGGTGTCCAGTCCGGGGATGGTCTGCGGCGTCAGCCAGGCGGCAACCCGCGCCAGCTGGGTTAACCCGAGGCTGGACTCGATCGACGAGCTGATCACCGCGCTCAGCCCCAGCGCATGGGCCGCGGCGACCTGCTGCTGAACCCGGTGTAAACTGCCGGTTAGCGTCGGCTTGATCACCACCGCGCGCACGCCCGGCTCGGCGACGAAGCGAAAATCCGCCTCGCGCAGGCTTTCATCCCAGGCGATAGCGATCCCGGTTTCGCGACTAAAGGCCCGCGAGTCCTCCCGCGTTTTACAAGGTTCCTCAAGAAAGGCAATGCGCTGGCGATACGCCGGATCGACATATTTCGCAAACTGCTGCGCTTTCAGCGGCGTCCAGGCCCGGTTGGCATCCAGACGCAACTGCAGGTCGGGGATGGCTTCCAGCAGCAGATTAACCACCATGCC
This sequence comes from Klebsiella sp. JN_Kp127, assembly GCF_040062505.1. NCBI lineage: Bacteria > Pseudomonadati > Pseudomonadota > Gammaproteobacteria > Enterobacterales > Enterobacteriaceae > Klebsiella > Klebsiella sp. JN_Kp127. The sequence goes on along the minus strand of NZ_JBEAHS010000001.1, from coordinate 97,338 downwards.
GTCGCGGACCGCCTCCCAGAGCCCCACTTTCACCTTAGCGACTTTCTCGCCGGGCATCGCCGCCAGTCTGGCGAACAGCTCATCCGGATCGCCGGAGCAGAGCGGCGCCGCGCGATAATCCGCGGCCTGCGGCAGCTCGCCGCTGAGCTCCGCCTGCGCGCAGCTGATGCCAAAGGCGACAGAGGGCAGCGCAGGAAGCGCCGGCTCCGCGCCGTCGCGCCAGGCCTGAGCCCAGGGCAGCAGCGCCGCCTCCGCCTCCGCCAGGGTCTCTGCGCTGAATCCCGGCAGGGGAGAAATTTCCCCCCAGCCCTCCCGCTCACCCTCCCGCAGGTGGATGAACAGCCCGTCGCGGGTTTTTAACCGCCGTTCTCGCAGCACCACGCCCGCGTCCATCGGTATCTGCCAGCGGTAAACCTGCGAAACGCGCATTAGGGATTCCGTTTAAATTTGCTGAAGTCCGGCTGACGTTTCTGGTTGAAGGCATTGCGGCCTTCCTGTCCCTCTTCCGTCATGTAGAACAGCATAGTGGCGTTGCCCGCCAGCTCCTGCAGACCGGCCTGGCCGTCGCAGTCGGCGTTCAGCGCCGCTTTCAGACAGCGCAGCGCCATTGGGCTGTTCTGCAGCATTTCACGACACCAGCGCACCGTCTCTTTTTCCAGATCCGCCAGCGGCACCACGGTGTTCACCAGCCCCATGTCCAGCGCCTGCTGCGCGTCATACTGACGGCAGAGGAACCAGATTTCGCGCGCTTTTTTCTGCCCGACGATGCGCGCCATATAGGAGGCGCCCCAGCCGCCGTCGAAGGAGCCGACTTTCGGCCCGGTCTGACCGAAGATGGCGTTTTCCGCCGCGATGGTCAGATCGCACATCATGTGCAGCACGTGGCCGCCGCCGATAGAGTAGCCGGCCACCATCGCTACCACCGGTTTCGGGCAGGTGCGGATCTGGCGCTGAAAGTCGAGTACGTTGAGATGATGCACGCCGGAGTCGTCCTGATAGCCGCCGTAATCGCCGCGGACTTTCTGATCGCCGCCGGCGCAAAAGGCTTTCTCACCTTCCCCGGTCAGGACAATCACCCCGATATTGTCGTCATAACGAGCATCCGCCAGCGCCTGGATCATCTCTTTGACGGTCAGCGGGCGGAAGGCGTTGCGCACCTGCGGGCGATTGATTGTGATTTTGGCAATGCCGTCGGCCGATTTGTGATAGCGAATATCGGTATAGCCTTCGGAACAATCGTGCCATTCAACAGGGGCATAGAGCATTGCTTCATCAAGAGAGATCATAGAATGTCCTTCAGTTAACTTGCCAGAATCTGCGCCAGACAGGCAATCACCGCCGCCGGGTTGTCCCGGTGCGCGTTGTGTCCGGCATGGTGAATAAGATGGAGATCCGCCGCGAGCGCCTGCGCGATGGCGCGAAACTTCGCGTCGCGCTCGCCGCACAGGTAGTGAAAGGGGAAATCGCGCGCCTGCAGGGACGCGCGCAGATCGGCCTGCCCGGCAAGGGAGGTCGCCTGCAGCATCTCGGCCAGCGTCGCGCCGTTGTTCCGGCTGCGTAAGGCGACCAGCGCCGCGCGCTGCCCGGCATCCAGTGAAGCGAAGACCGGCTGCTGATACCAGTCGGCAAAGACCTGCGCCAACGGCTCATGGCGAAAACGTTCCGCCCAGGCGCTGTCGTTGCTGCGCCGCGCCTGCCGCGCTTCGGCATCCTGCAGCCCCGGATGGCCGCCCTCAACGACGAGGCCGCGCAGGCCCGCGCGCGGCTGGCAGGCGAAGTTCATCGCCACCCGGCCCCCCAGCGAGTAACCGATCAGCCAGTAGTTAAGTATGTTGTAACTATTAAGCGTAGCCTGCAGCAGAATATTGACCCCGGCAAAGTCCTGCACCGCGATATCCGCCGAGCCGCCGTGGCCCGGCAGATCGAGATACAGCCGCGGCCAGGCGCGAAACGCGTCGCCTACTTCCCGCCACTCATGGCGGTCGCCGGAAAAACCGTGCAGAAAGACCAGCCAGGGATAACCCGGCTGGCCATGTTCGACTGCAGCGCTGAGGGTCACAGGCGACTTACCTGCGCCAGCAGCTGCTGGAGGGTCTGCGTGCCGTCGGTCTCATTGACCGCCAGCTCAATCACCGTCGCCCCTGCCCTGCGCCAGGCGCCGGCCAGCGCCTCATCCAGCGCCTGCCAGTCAGCCGGGCGATGATAGGCCAGGCCGAACATCGCCGCCGCGTGGCTGAAATCAACGTCCTGCGGCATTAAGTAGAACTGGCGCCGCTCGTCCTGCGGCGTCGGCAGCATGGAGAAAATCTGCCCGCCGTTGTTGTTCACCACGATCAGCACCAGCGGCGCCGACGCCTGGCGCAGCAGGGCCAGCGAGTTGAGATCGTACAGCGCCGAAAGATCGCCGACGATAGCCAGGGTTGGCCGGGCGCTGGCGCGCTGGACGCCGGCGGCGGTGGCGATCAAGCCATCAATGCCGCTGGCGCCGCGGTTGCTATAAACCGGGTAGCCAGCCGGCAGCTGCGCCAGGGCGTCGATCAGGCGCACCACCAGGCTGTTGCCGACAAACAGTTGCCCCTGTTCCGGCAGATAGCGCCGAATTCGCTGCGCCAGCTGCGCTTCGCCAAAGGGTTCGTTGCTGGCGACCGCCGCCTCCCACGCCTGTCGGGCCAGTTCAGGAATAGCCGTCGCCCACGGCTGGCGTTTCTCCGCCGGGTGAAGCTCAAGCCAGCGGTCAATGCTGGCGAGCAGACGACGGCCGCGGTGCTGCGCCGGATCGAGACGGCCGGGCAGATTATCCACCAGCCAGTATTCATCAGGCTCGCAGGTGGCCTGCCACTGCAGGACCCGCTTGCCGGTCAGGCTGCTGCCGAGCTGAACCACGATCTGCGCCTGCGCCAGCTCGCTCACCGCTTTGCCGTTGCCCAGCCACAGGTCAGCGCACGGCAGCGGCTGCCCGGTCTGTGACAGGATATCGCCGATCAGCGGCCAGCCGAGGGTTTGCGCCCACTCGGCCACTTTTTTCCCTTCGGCAGCGCTCATTCTGCCCGCCACGACCACGCCGCGCTTTTGCCGCCAGAAGAACCAGTCGCGCTGTTTCTCACTTTCCATCTGCAGCGCCTGACGTAACCAGGGTTTATCGCTCTGCCACCAGTTGCCGAGCTGCTGCTGCCACTCCACGCCGGTATCATCCATATCGCCATACAGCGGTTCGGCGAACGGGCAGTTGATATGCACCCCGCCGGCGTGCAGCTCGCCCAAGGCCTGGTCGAGGGTCGAGACCAGCCAGCGGGCGGAAATGTCCTGCGAGGGACGCGGCAGAGAAATCGTCTGCGACGGATGGGAGGCGAACATCCCCGGCTGACGAATCGCCTGATTGGCGCCGCAGTCGATCAGCTCCGGCGGACGGTCGGCGGTCAGGAGAATCAGCTTTTCCCCGGTAAGCCCCGCCTCAATCAGCGCCGGATATAGGTTCGCGGTGGCGGTCCCGGAGGTCACAATAACCGCCACCGGCTGACGACTGGCTTTCGCCAGACCGAGCGCCAGGTGGCCGAGGCCGCGTTCGTCAAAATGGGTATGATGGATAAAGGCGCGGTTTTCCGCCGCCGCCAGGGTTAAGGGTGTCGAGCGCGAGCCCGGCGCAATGCAGATATGCTGCACGCCGTGGCGCGTTAAAGCTTCCAGGATCACCGCCGCCCAGCGTCGGTTAAATGCGCTTACTGACATGAAATTGTCCGGTATCAAATATTGATGCTAAGTATAGATAAGGCAAAGTGACGGCGTTTTGATATGCATCGTCATTCCCGTCTTATGGACACAGCAGCGAGCGCAGCCCGGCCGCTTTGTTGTCAATCTCCTGCCACTCCTGCTGCGCATCGGAGCCGCTGACGATCCCCGCCCCGGCATACAGTCGCAGAGTGTCGTTGTCCACTTTCGCCGAACGCAGCGCCACGCAAAACTCGCTTTGCGCCAGCGACAGATACCCGGCGGAGCCGGCGTACCATTCACGGGAAAAAGGTTCATGGCGCTGAATGAATGCCAGCGCCGCCCGCCGCGGCAGGCCGGCCACCGCGGCGGTGGGCTGGAGCTGCAGCAGACAGCGGCTGTCGTCAGGCTCCGCCAGCTCGGTCCAGATGCAGCGTCGGAGATGCTGCACCTTGCGCAGCCTCACCACCTGCGGCGGCAGAACGTCCAGCGTCGAGGCCTCACTCTGCAGGCGCTGGCAGATATCCTCCACCACCAGCATGTTTTCCCGCTGATTTTTGTCGTCTTTCATCAACCAGTCGGCCAGCTGCTGCGCCTTCGCGTCATCCTGATGATTAGCGACGGTGCCCGCCAGCGCTTCGGTGCGCAGCAGCGCGCCGCGCCGGCGCCACAGCCGCTCCGGCGTGGAGCCGAAAAACGCCTGCCGGGCATTGAACGCCATCAGGAAATGAAAACAGTTAAGATTGCGGCTGCGGCTGGCGGCCATGATACTCACGGCATCCAGCGGGGCGGCAAACTGCAGGTCGGTTGCCCGCGCCAGCACCACTTTATCCATGTCGCCGGCGGCGATGGCCTGCGTCGCCTGGTCTATCATTGCCTGCCACTGGGGATAATCGGAGGAGTGGCGCTCGCTCAGCAGCGGCGGCACGCCGCCAGGGGTCGCCTGGGCGGTGGTCAGACTGGCGAGAAAATCACGCGCCGTCACGGCATCGTCGCGCAGGGAGAGGTCGCTGTGCAGCACCAGCCGCATCACGGCCCTACCGCCGCACCGACGCCACTCCAGACGCGGCAGCACCAGCCGGCCCTGCTGCGGGGCAAACGCATTCAGGCCGCAGATGCGCAGATCCTGCCGCCCGGCCTGGTGTAAAAAGCGGTTTGCGGCGTCGAGCGAGGGAAAGCTTTTTACCGCCCCCAGCGCCGCCAGCTCCTCGTCGCCATTGCGCTGCTGCCAGTAGAACTGCGGCCACTGCGGCTGCTGGCCGCACCATAGCAGCGGATCGAAGGCATCATTCAGCGGAAAGGCAATATCGATAATTCGCGTGCCGGGTGAGTCAGGAAAGGGCTCACTCAGGCCGTCACGTAAACGGGCCAGCGCAGTGGAAACAGACAGCACGCAAACCTCCACGGTAGTAAAACCCCACATTATAAGGGGTTCAACGGCGGAATAGCAGTACCCATGACGAGGGAGCGGGTTTTAACTCACCTGCTCGCCGGCCCGGAACAAGGTTGGGACGCGAGTGTTGAGGGGGTCAGAGAGCGCGGCTTTCCCGCGCCATGCCGATGTGCGGAATGCCATCCTCATCATAGACCTCAGTCACTGGCGTAAAACCGAAGTGGGCGTAAAAGGCTTGCAGATGCGCCTGCGCCCCGAGGTAAATCGCCTTTTGCGGCCAGTGCCGCTGACAGCTGGCCAGCGCCTGCGCCATCAGCTGATGGCCGAGCTTTTCGCCGCGCGCGGCGGGGCTGACGATAACCCGGCCAATCACCACCGGATCGTACGTCTCTTCGCTTTTAAGGATCCGCGCATAGGCCACCAGTTCGCCATCGCGCCAGCCGAGCAGATGGCGATTTTCCCCGACCAAATCATCGCCGTCGACATCCTGATAGGCGCACTGCTGCTCCACGACAAAGACTTCGCTGCGCAGCTTCAGCAGCGCATACAGCTGGGGAACGGTCAGTTCACTATGATGGAGATCCTGCCAGGTCATCATCTGCTGCTCCTTATTGATATACTGATACTTTGCGACTCGCCCTGAGGACACTGGACGATGGAATTAACTTTTTTGGGGACATCCGCCGGGGTGCCGACCCGCACGCGTAATATGACGTCGATAATACTCAATTTGCAACAGCCAACCCGCGCCGAAATGTGGTTGTTTGACTGCGGCGAAGGGACCCAGCATCAATTTCTGCATACGCCCCATCATCCAGGCAAACTGAATAAGATCTTTATTACCCATCTGCACGGCGACCATCTGTTCGGCCTGCCCGGCCTGCTGTGCAGCCGCTCGATGCAGGGGAATTCGCTGCCGCTGACGGTCTACGGACCAAAAGGAATAAAGGAATTCATTGACACCGCGCTGCGCCTCAGCGGTTCGTGGACCGATTATCCCCTGACCATCATCGAAGTCGGCCCCGGTCTGGTGTTCGACGAAGAGGGCTATCGGGTCACCGCGTTCCCGCTCAGCCATCCGGTGGAGTGCTACGGGTATCGCATTGAGCAGCATGACAAGCCCGGCGCCCTCGACGCCGCCCAGCTGATTGCCGACGGCGTGCCCCCCGGACCGCTGTTTCACCGGCTTAAGCGCGGTGAACAGGTCACGCTGGCGGATGGCCGGACGATCGACGGCAGCCGCTACCTGGGGCCCGCTACGCCGGGTAAAACGCTGGCCATCTTCGGCGATACCGCCCCCTGCCCGCAGGCGCTGGAAATGGCGCGCGGGGCGGATGTGATGGTGCACGAAACCACGCTGGAGCAGGCGATGGCGGAGAAAGCCAATAGCCGCGGCCACTCTTCCAGTCAGCAGACCGCAGCGCTTGCCAAAGAAGCGGGGGTCGGCACGCTAATCGCCACCCACTTTAGCTCACGCTACGATGCCGAAGGCTGCCTGCGGATGCTGGCGGAATGCCGGGAGATTTTCCCGGACACCCTGCTGGCGGAAGACTTTATGGTCTACAGGGTGGCGTAACATTCCGGGCATAAAAAAACCGCCATTCCGGCGGTTTTTTTATTGAGGCAATCAACTTACATCAGCGGCGTCGCCAGCTGCACGATGCTAATCAGCGGCTGCGGCCAGATACCGAGCACCAGCACCAGCAGGGCAGAGATCAGCACCACGATACCGCCCGCGCTGTACTGCCAGTTCGACGGCGCATCACGGTTCAGCTGCTCCGGCGCGCTCAGGTACAAACTCACCGCCACGCGCAGGTAGTAGTAGAGACCGATCGCCGAGCCGACAACCACCGCGGCAACCAGCCACCACAGATGGGCGTGAACACCGACGGCCAGCACATAGAACTTACCGATAAAGCCGAGCGTCATTGGGATACCGGCCAGGGAGAGCATCATCACCGTCATCACCGCCGACAGGATCGGACGGTGCCAGAACAGACCGCGGTAGGAGAACAGCGAGTCCGCGTCCGGGCCACGGTATGGACTGGACATCAGGCTGACCACGCCGAACGCGCCGAGGCTGCTGAACAGGTAGCCGGCCAGGTAGACGCCAACGGCTTCCATCGACATTTCGCCGCTTTGCAGGGCGATCAGCGCCACCAGCAGATAGCCGAGGTGGGAGATAGAAGAGTAACCGAGCAGACGTTTGATATTGGTCTGGCTCAGCGCCATCAGGTTACCGAAGATGATAGAGGCGAAGGCGATCAGCCCCAGCACCACGCGCACCGCTTCGCTGTTGCCCACCGGCATGTACAGGAACAGACGCATCACCACGCCGAAGATAGCAATCTTGCTGGCGGTCGCCAGGAAGGTGGAGACCGGCGCAGGCGCCCCCTGGTAAACGTCCGGCGTCCACAGGTGGAACGGCACCAGCGACAGCTTAAAGCCAAGACCGACGATCATCAGGCCGAGCCCCGCCAGCAGCAGCGGCTCGTGCAGGGTGTTGTCCGCCAGGCTCTTGCCCAGCGCAAGGAAGGACAGGTTGCCGGAGTTCGCATACACCAGCGCCATACCGAACAGCAGGAAAGAGGAGGCTGCCGCGGAGAGGATGGTGTATTTGATGCTCGCTTCCAGCGAACGCTTCTGGCGGAAGGCGTAGCCGACCAGGCCGAACAGCGGCAAGGAGATCAACTCGATGCCGAGGAACAGCGCCGCCAGATGATTCGCACCGGCCAGCAGAATGCCGCCCAGGGCGGCAATCAACACCAGCAGGTAGAACTCTTCTTTGTTGTCCTTGTAACCCTCAAGCCACGGGTAGGCGAAAGTACAGGTCGCGAGGCTCGCCAGCAGCACCAGCCCGGTATAGAGCATAGCGTAGCCGTCAACGCGGATCAGCGGCGTGACGTCCATCGCCCCGTTCTGGCCGACGAACCAGAGCGAGACCAGCGCGGCGTTAAGTCCGAGAACCGACAGCGTGGCATTGAGAAAATGATTGCGTCGCCACGCAATGGAGAGCATCACAACCACCACCGTCAAGCCGACGATCAGCAGCGGTAGCAGTGCGATCAGTTGTTGTGGAGTTATTGTCATGGCGAATTACGGCCTTGTAGTAGAAACAGAATTAACAAACCACTGCTGAATGTTGCTCATCGCAGCATGCGAGGTGTCGAGGATCGGCTGCGGGAAGAAGCCCAACAGCACCAGCAGCACCACCAGCAGCAGGATGATAGACAGTTCACGCAGGGACATCCCCGGCAGCGCTTTCGCCGCGATTTCGCTTTTCGCTTTACCGAAATAAGCGCGATGCAGCATCGACAGCGAGTAAACGGACGCGAATACCAGACCAAAGGTCGAGATCACGGTGATCACCGGCACCACTTTATAGCTGCCGAACAGGATCATAAATTCGCCGACGAAGTTACCCGTGCCCGGCATCCCCAGGGTGGCGACGGCGAAGAACATCGACATCGCCGGCAGCCATTTGATTTTGCTCCACAGACCGCCCATCTGACGCATGTCACGGGTATGCAGACGTTCGTACAGCTGGCCGCAGAGAATAAACAGACCCGCCGCGGAGAGACCGTGAGCAATCATCTGGATCACCGCCCCCTGATACGCCAGCTGGCTGCCGGTGTAGATAGCAATCAGCACGAAGCCCATGTGGGACACGGAGGTGTAGGCGATAAGACGTTTGATATCCGTCTGCGCAAAGGCCATCCACGCGCCGTAGAAGATCCCGATCACGCCCAGCCACATCGCGATGGGCGCAAACTCGGCGGAGGCGTTCGGGAACAGCGGCAGCGCAAAGCGCAGCAGACCGTAGGCCGCGGTTTTCAGCAGGATCCCCGCGAGGTCGACGGAACCGGCGGTCGGCGCCTGGGAGTGGGCGTCCGGCAGCCAGCCGTGCAGCGGCACCACCGGCATTTTCACCGCGAAGGCGATGAAGAAGCCGAGCATCAGCAGGTATTCCACGCCGTGGGACATCGGGGTTTTCAACAGCTCTTCATAGTTGAAAGTCCACACGCCGGTGGCGTTGAAGTGGACGAATGCCAGCGCCAGAATGGCGATCAGCATCACCAGGCCGCTCGCCTGGGTGTAGATGAAGAACTTAGTGGCCGCCGTGATACGCGTTTTACCGTCAGAGGCTTTGTGGCCCCACAGCGCGATCAGGAAGTACATCGGCACCAACATCATTTCCCAGAAGAAGAAGAACAGGAACATGTCGATGGCGAGGAACACGCCGATGACGCCGCCCAGGATCCACATCAGGTTGAGGTGGAAGAATCCCTGGTATTTTTCGATTTCGCGCCAGGAACAGAGCACCGCCAGCACGCCGAGCAGGCCGGTCAGCACCACCATCAGCAGCGACAGGCCGTCGATCGCCAGATGAATGCTAATGCCGAAGCGTGGGATCCACGGCAGCACGAACTCAGACTGCCACTGCGGAATACCCGCGGATTGCGTCAGAGAATAGCCGCCCTGCATCCACAGCTGCAGGCCAAGCGCCAGCGTCAGTCCCATAGTAATCAGCGCGATCCAGCGCGGCACTTTCACGCCAAAGCGTTCGGTCTGCCAGCACAGGAAGCCGCCGATAAAGGGGATTAATATCAACCAAGGCAATAACATGGTGATTTTTATTCCTTATTTAAGTCCGGTTCAGGCTATCTTACTCGTCATAGCGAACTCCGGCTGTGCTCACAATCCTCACGTACTTTAATACGCTCCGGTTGCTCCGCGCAGGCGGCGTCCACGTTGACTTCGCCGATAATGCCTGTCCTTTACGACCTGATTTTCAACGAATTCTCACAGAAAATTCACTTCGGTTTGAGGCTTGTTTTGTCGGGTGGCGCTAACGCTTACCCGACCTACGGTCCCGTAGGCCCGGCAAGCAGCGCGCCGCCGGGCAACACAATGGTTCTCAAACTCAACGCAATACCATCAGCAGCGCCAGCACCACCACCGCGCCGATGCTCATTGACGCCACATACCAGCGCAGATAGCCGTTTTCGCTCACCAGCAGGCCTTTACCTGCGAAGCGGGAGAGGATCGCCGGGATGTTCATCAATGCGTTCAGCGGATCGCTCTTCAGCAGCCAGGCAATGCCGAGGAATGGCTTAACGAAGACTTTGTCGTATAACCAGTCGAAGCCCCAGGCATGGAACCACCAGGTACCGAAGAAGCGGCCAGGCGCGCTGTTGGCGATAGAGGTCACCAGGGTGCGTTTGCCCAGCCACAGCCATGCGGCGATCAGGATGCCGGCAATGGCGATGATCCCGGAGGCAATCTCCAGCGTCATCACGTTGCCGTGCGCCAGTTCAGTGGTCTGCGGCAGGACGCCTTCCAGCGGCGGCACGATCAGCGCGCCAACGAAGGTGGACAGCACCAGCAGCACAATCAGCGGCAGATGATGGGTGATCCCCTTCCCTGCGTGCGCGTGAATTTGCTCTTTACCGTGGAACACGATGAAAATCATGCGGAAGGTGTACAGCGAGGTCATAAAGGCGCCGACCAGGCCCGCCACCATCAGGTTGATATGGCCGTTGGCCATCGCCCCCGCCAGAATCTCATCCTTACTGAAGAAGCCTGCGGTAATGAGCGGCAGAGCGGACAGCGCCGCGCCCCCCACCAGGAAGCAGACGTACACCAGCGGAATAGATTTGCGCAGGCCGCCCATCTTGAAGATGTTCTGTTCGTGATGGCAGGCGAGAATCACCGAACCCGACGACAGGAACAGCAGCGCTTTAAAGAACGCGTGGGTCATCAGATGGAAAATCGCCGCATCCCATGCCTGCACGCCCAGCGCGAGGAACATGTAGCCAATCTGACTCATGGTGGAGTAAGCGAGAACGCGTTTGATGTCGGTCTGCACCAGCGCGGCGAAGCCCGCCAGCACCAGCGTTACCGCCCCGACGATCCCGACCAGATGCAGCACTTCCGGCGTCATCAGGAACAGACCGTGGGTACGGGCGATCAGGTAGACGCCCGCGGTAACCATGGTGGCGGCGTGGATCAGCGCGGAGACTGGCGTCGGACCCGCCATCGCATCGGCAAGCCACGTTTGCAGCGGCAGCTGGGCGGATTTACCGACCGCACCGCCGAGCAGCATCAGCGTCGCCCACTGCAGCGTGGTGCTGCCGTTAGCGAAGTGCTGCGGCGCCAGCTCAACCATTTCGCGGAAGTTGAGGGTACCCAGTTCGTTATAAAGAATGAACAGCGCGAAGGCGAGGAACACGTCGCCGACGCGGGTCACCACAAACGCTTTCATCGCTGCGGCGCCGTTCTTCGGATCGGTGTAGTAGAAACCGATCAGCAGGTAAGAGCAGAGACCCACCCCTTCCCAACCCAGGTACATCAGCAGCAGGTTATCGGCCAGTACCAGAACCACCATGCTGGCGATAAACAGGTTGGTGTAGGCGAAGAAGCGGGAATAGCCCTCTTCACCGCGCATATACCAGGAGGCGAACATATGGATCAGGAAGCCGACGCCGGTCACCACGGAGAGCATGGTCAGCGACAGGCCGTCCAGCACCAGGTTGAAGCCGATGTTGAAATCCCCAACCGACATCCAGGTCCACAGCGGCACGCTGACCGCCTGTTTGCCGTTAGCGAAAAAGTCAACGCCGACGTAGGCGGTGACCAGCGCCGCCAGGCCTACCGAGCCCATGCCAACGGTGGCGGAAAGGTTTTCCGACCAGCGCCCGCGGGAAAAGGCCAGCAGCACAAAGCCAATCAATGGCAAAAGAATGGTTAAGGCAAGCATGTTCATCCACGCAACTCACTTACTGAATCGATGTTCAGGTTCTGGCGGCGACGATGGAGCTGCAGCAGCAGCGCCAGACCGATACTCGCTTCCGCAGCCGCGAGGCTGATAGCGAGGATATACATAATCTGACCATCAGTCTGGCCCCAGTAGCTGCCCGCCACCACAAAGGCCAGCGCGGCGGCGTTAATCATGATTTCCAGGCTGATCAACATAAACAGCAGATTGCGGCGGATCACCAGCCCCGTCAGACCAAGCACAAACAGGATGGCCGCGAGGATCAGTCCATGTGTTAAGGGGATCATGCGTGTTCCTCCGTTTTTCTTTTGTCGCTGTCGTTCACACGGTTGCTCAGCACCTCGCCGGCGCGCTCTTCGCGGCCGATATGGAAGGCGACCACCAGGCCCGCCAGCAGCAGCATGGAGGCCAGCTCCACCGCCAGGACGTACGGCCCAAACAGCGCAATACCGACCTCTTTGGCGTTAATCGCCGCGCCGTCGATACCCTGATCGTTAATACCGAGGATGGCGTAAACGATCACCACCAGCAGCACCGCGGAGAGGATGGCCGGGCCAATCCAGATCCCCGGCTGCAGCCATTTGCGTTCCTGTTCGATTTCGCTGCCGCCCAGGTTGAGCATCATCACCACGAAGACGAACAGCACCATAATGGCCCCGGCGTAGACGATAATCTCCAGCGCCCCGGCGAAGTAAGCGCCCAGCGAGAAGAACACCCCGGCAATCGCTAACAGCGAAATGATCAGGTACAGCAGCGCATGCACCGGATTGGTGTGGGTGACGACCCGCAAGGTTGCGAGGATGGCGATCAGGCCACAGATATAAAAAGCGAATTCCATTGCCCTCTCCTTACGGTAACAGGCTCTTGACGTCGATCGGCTTAGCTTCGTTTTCCGCTTCGCCCTTATCTTTGCCGTCGATTGCCATACCCGCCATCCGGTAGAAGTTATATTCCGGGTATTTGCCCGGACCGGAAATCAGCAGATCCTCTTTTTCATACACCAGATCCTGACGCTTGTATTCACCCAGCTCAAAGTCCGGGGTCAACTGGATCGCCGTGGTCGGGCACGCTTCTTCGCACAGACCGCAGAAGATGCAGCGTGAGAAGTTGATGCGGAAGAACTCAGGGTACCAGCGGCCGTCTACCGTCTCTGCTTTCTGCAGAGAAATACAGCCCACCGGGCAGGCTACCGCACACAGGTTACAGGCGACGCAGCGCTCTGCACCGTCCGGATCGCGCGTCAGCACAATCCTGCCGCGATAGCGCGGCGGCAGATAGACCGGCTCTTCCGGATACATCCGGGTTTCACGTTTGGCGAAGGCATGCAGGCCAATCATCCAGATACTACGGACCTGGGTGCCGAACCCCACCAATAATTCTTTTAAGGTCATGTTCAATTCACCCCTTATTGCGCCTGCCAGAGAATGACAGCCGCCGTTACCAACAAGTTGACCAGCGTTAACGGCAGGCATACCTTCCAGCCAAAGGACATTACCTGGTCATAGCGCGGACGCGGTAATGATGCGCGGATCAAAATGAACATCATCATGAAGAACGCGGTTTTCAGCGCGAACCAGATGAAAGGAGGTAACCACGGGCCATTCCAGCCGCCGAAGAACAGCGTGACGATCAGCGCTGAAACGGTGACGATACCGATGTATTCACCGACGAAGAACAGACCGAACTTCATGCCGGAATATTCAATGTGGTAACCATCGGCCAGCTCCTGCTCCGCTTCCGGCTGGTCGAACGGGTGACGGTGACACACCGCCACGCCGGCGATGGCGAACGTCACGAAGCCGAAGAACTGCGGAATAACGTTCCACAGATGCGCCTGGTTGTTGACGATATCGGTCATGTTGAATGACCCCGCCTGCGCCACCACGCCCATCAGGGAGAGGCCGAGGAACACTTCGTAGCTCAGGGTCTGCGCGGAAGCACGCATCGCCCCCAGCAGGGAGTATTTGTTGTTGCTCGACCAACCGGCGAACAGCACCGCGTATACCGCCAGGCCTGCCATCATCAGGAAGAACAGGATCCCGATGTTCAGATCGGCCACCACCCACGTCGGGCTGACCGGCACAATGGCGAAGGCCAGCAGCAGCGAAGTAAAGGCGATCACCGGCGCCAGAGTAAAGATCACGCGATCCGAGAAGCGCGGAACCCAGTCCTCTTTAAAGAACATTTTGATCATGTCGGCGACCAGCTGCAGCGAACCGCCCCAGCCCACCCGGTTTGGCCCGTAGCGGTTCTGGAACAGACCGAGCAGACGACGCTCGCCGAAGCTCATGAACGCGCCGCAGGTGACCACCACCAGCAGAATGACCACGGCCTTCAGGATGCTTAACAGAATGTCGATAAGATCCGGCGTTAACCAGCTCATGCTTTCGCCTCCTGCAGTGAATCAATACGCGATCCGGTCAGTACCGGCGCAATGCCCGGCATGCCCATCGGTAAGCCAACCTGTCCTGCGGTCAGACCTTCAGAGATAACCAGCGGCAGACGCAGGGTCTGGCCTTCCACGCTAAAGGAGAGCATCGCCCCGGCGTTGACGCCAAGCTTCGCGGCATCCGCCGGGTTCAGCTTGATGTACGGCTCAGGCATCCGGCTCTGGAACACCGGCGCGCGCTGCGACAGCTCATCGCTGCCAAACAGGTGGTAGTACGGCGCGATACGCCATTTCCCGTCTTCCGCCTGGAAGCTGGCCGGCACCGCCGTGAAGTATTCCAGCCCGCTGGCGGACGCTTCAAACAGACGGACGCCCGGATCGCCGTGGCGCAGTTTCCCGCCCACTTCATCCTGGAACTTGTTCCATGCCTGCGGGGAGTTCCAGCCCGGCGCCCAGGCGAACGGGATCTGCGAACGCGGGGCGGACGGCTGGTTGTTCCCTTCCATGGAGAAGGCGAACATGGTGTCTTTATCCTGCGGCTGACGCGGTTCGTGGACGCTGATGTTGGCGCGCATCGCCGTGCGGCCGCTGTAGCGGTGCGGTTCACGCGCCAGCTTCTGCCCGCGAATGCGGAAGGTCGCATCCGGCGCGGCGTCTTTAATGCCCGCCAGCTGCGGCAGGGCGGCAATCGCGGCATCGATGACGTGGTCCAGCTGCGTCCAGTCAACCTGACGGTTGTTAACGGTGCTGTGCAGGGAATGCAGCCAGCGCCAGCTTTCCAGCATGACGGTTTTCGCGTCGTAGTAGGCCGGGTCGTAGACCTGGAAGAAGCGCTGAGCGCGGCCTTCGTTGTTGACCACGGTACCGTCGCTTTCCGCAAAGCTTGCCGCGGAGAGCACCAGGTGCGCTTTGTCCATAATCGCCGTGCGCTGATGGTCAACCACCATCACCAGCGGCGCTTTGGAGAGCGCTGCGTCGACGCGGGCGGCGGAAGCATGACGGTGAAGGTCGTTTTCCAGCACGATAACCGCGTCTGCGGCGCCGCTTTCCAGTTCGTCCAGCGCCTCTTCAAGCGAGCCGCCGCCGATCATACCCAGACCGACGCTGTTCACCGCGCGGGCAACCATCGTCACGCCGACGTCGGCGCCGCGGCCTTTCAGGGCTTTCGCCACGTTAGCGGCGGCCTGGATGATCTCCATGCTGCCGGCGTTGGTTCCGGAAATAATCAGTGGTTTTTTCGCCCCGGCCAGCGCCTGGACGATGACATCGACTTTCCCCTGCAGTTCGCGGCTCAGGCCGTCAACCGCCGGCGCGCTATCGTCCAGCGCATGGGCGATGGCGAAGCCGAGACGCGCCTGATCTTCCACCGGCGCGCGGTAGGTCCACGCGGCGATGTCATCCAGGCGGGTGTCATCGATGTTGGTGACGAATAGCGGGTGTTTGGCGCGCTGGCCGATGTTGAGGATCGCGGCGATCTGCCAGTCGGCCACTTTCTGCGCCGCCGCCATTTCGCGTGCTTTCCCTTTCACCGCCTGACGCACCGCCAGCGCGACGCGCGCGCCGGTCTGGGTAATGTCTTCGCCCAGCACCAGTACCGCGTCGTAGGATTCGATATCGCGCAGGCTTGGGGTGTGGATCCCACCTTCGCGCAGCACTTTCAGCATCATCTGCAGGCGCGCTTGTTCGCCTTTGGCGATGCCGGTATAGAAGTTGTCGGCGCCCACCAGTTCGCGCAGCGCGAAGTTGCTTTCAATGCTGGCGCGCGGGGAGCCGATGCCGATCACTTTCTTCGACTGGCGCAGAATATCCGCCGCGCCCTGCATCGCCTGCTCGGCGTTGAGGGTAATCAGATCGTCGCCGCGGCGCTGAACCGGCTGACGCGGACGGTCTTTCAGGTTCACGTAGCCATAGCCGAAACGACCGCGGTCGCAGAGGAAGTAGCGGTTAACGGTCCCGTTATAACGGTTTTCGATACGACGCAGTTCGCCATAGCGTTCGCCCGGACTGATGTTACAGCCGATGGAACACTGCTGGCAGATGCTCGGCGCAAACTGCATGTCCCATTTACGGTTATAGCGCTCGGAGTGGGTTTTATCGGTGAAGACGCCGGTCGGGCAGACTTCCACCAGGTTGCCGGAGAATTCACTCTCCAGGGTGCCATCTTCCGGGCGGCCGAAGTAGACGTTGTCGTGGGCGCCATAGACGCCCAGATCGGTGCCGTCGGCATAATCTTTGTAGTAGCGCACGCAGCGGTAGCAGGCGATGCAGCGGTTCATTTCGTGAGAAATAAACGGCCCCAGATCCTGATTGCGGTGGGTACGCTTGGTAAAACGATAGCGGCGGAAGCTATGGCCGGTCATCACCGTCATATCCTGCAGGTGGCAGTTGCCGCCCTCTTCGCAGACCGGGCAGTCGTGCGGGTGGTTGGTCATCAGCCACTCCACCACGCTTTCGCGGAACTGCTTCGCTTCGCCATCGTCGATAGAAATAAAGGTGCCGTCGGATGCCGGAGTCATACAGGACATCACCAGGCGACCACGCGTGTCTTCCGCGTTCTGATATTGCTTCACCGCACACTGGCGGCAAGCACCGACGCTCCCTAGCGCCGGGTGCCAGCAAAAGTAGGGAATATCAAGCCCAAGAGAGAGACAAGCCTCCAGCAGGTTGTCCGCTCCGTTGACCTCGTATTCTTTGCCGTCTACATGAATCGTAGCCATTAGCGTGCTTCCAAAAATAAAAAAACCTTTAGATTACCAGCGCGTCTTAAGCAGGTTCGGCTGAATCCCGTTGATTGCATGGGTATTGCTGAACTGCTGCTTAATGCCAGCCTCGAATTCTTCGCGGAAATATTTAATCGCGCTCTGCAGCGGCTCAACCGCGCCCGGCGCGTGCGCGCAGAAGGTTTTACCCGGGCCCAGGAATCGACACAGTTGCTCAAGGGTTTCGATATCGCCAGGCTGGCCTTCGCCGCGCTCCAGGGCGCGCAGGATCTTCACGCTCCACGGCAGCCCATCGCGGCACGGCGTACACCAGCCGCAGGACTCGCGGGCGAAGAACTCTTCGAGGTTGCGCACCAGCGAGACCATGTTGATCTCGTGGTCAACGGCCATCGCCAGCGAGGTGCCCAGACGGCTGCCCGCTTTACCAATGCTTTCGAACTCCATCGGCAGATCGAGGTGCGCTTCGGTGAGGAAGTCGGTCCCTGCCCCACCCGGCTGCCAGGCTTTAAACTTCAGGCCATCGCGCATGCCGCCGGCGTAATCTTCCAGGATCTCGCGGGCAGTGGTGCCGAACGGCAGCTCCCAGACGCCCGGGTTCTTTACGCGGCCGGAGAAGCCCATCAGCTTGGTGCCGGCATCTTTACTGGTGGAGATGTTCTGGTACCACTCAACGCCGTTGGCCAAAATCGCCGGCACGTTGCACAGGGTTTCCACGTTGTTGACGCAGGTCGGCTTACCCCACACGCCGGAGCTCGCCGGGAACGGCGGCTTGGAGCGCGGGTTAGCGCGGCGACCTTCCAGGGAGTTAATCAGCGCCGTCTCTTCGCCGCAGATATAGCGCCCTGCCCCGGTGTGGACAAACAGCTCGAAGTCAAAACCGGTGCCGAAGATGTTTTTCCCCAGCAGGCCCGCCTCGGTGGCTTCGGCAATCGCGCGGCGCAGATGCTGGGCCGCTTCGATATACTCTCCGCGCAGGAAGATGTAGCCGCGGTAGGCCTTCAGCGCAAACGCGGAGATCAGCATGCCTTCCACCAGCAGGTGCGGCAGTTGCTCCATCAGCAGGCGGTCTTTATAGGTGCCCGGCTCCATTTCATCGGCGTTACACAGCAGGTAACGGATATTCATGGACTCGTCTTTCGGCATCAGACTCCACTTCAGACCGGTGGAGAAGCCCGCGCCGCCGCGCCCTTTCAGGCCAGCGTCTTTTACCGCCGTGACGATCTCGTCCGGCGCCATGCCGGTCAGCGCTTTTCGCGCCCCTTCATAGCCATTTTTGCTGCGATACTCGTCCAGCCAGACCGGCTGCTTGTCGTCGCGCAGGCGCCAGGTGAGCGGATGCGTTTCCGCAGTACGAATTACGGTTTTCATTTGTACTGCTCCAGCAGGTCAGGAATTGCCTCCGGCGTCAGATGGCTGTGAGTGTCCTCATCAATCATCATGGTCGGTCCCTTGTCGCAGTTGCCCAGGCAGCAGGTCGGCAGCAGGGTAAAGCGGCCATCAAAGGTGGTCTGCCCTGGCTTGATGTTCAGCTTCTTCTCGATGGCGGCCTGAATTCCCTGATAGCCGGTAATGTGGCACACCACGCTGTCGCAGTAGCGGATCACGTGACGGCCAACCGGCTGGCGGAAAATCTGGCTGTAGAACGTCGCCACGCCTTCGACGTCGCTGGCCGGGATGCCCAGCACATCGGCAATGGCGTAGATCGCGCCATCCGGCACCCAGCCGCGCTGTTTCTGAACGATTTTCAGCGCTTCGATGGACGCCGCACGCGGGTCTTCGTAGTGGTGCTTCTCGTGCTCAATAGCCTCACGCTCTGCCGCACTCAGCTCAAAAGCCTCGGTTTGTGGTTGTTGATTCTCGTGCATAATTAGCGGTCCACGTCTGACATAACAAAATCGATACTACCCAGATAGACGATCAGGTCGGATACCAGGCTGCCGCGGATCGCCGACGGGATCTGCTGCAGGTGCGCAAAGCTCGGCGTGCGGACGCGGGTACGGTAGCTCATGGTGCTGCCGTCGCTGGTCAGGTAGTAACTGTTAATCCCCTTGGTCGCCTCAATCATCTGGAAGGATTCGTTGGCCGGCATGACCGGGCCCCACGATACCTGCAGGAAGTGGGTGATCAGGGTTTCGATATGCTGCAGCGTGCGCTCTTTCGGCGGCGGCGTGGTCAGCGGGTGATCCGCTTTGAACGGCCCTTCCGGCATATTGTCGAGGCACTGCTGAAGAATGCGCAGGCTCTGGCGCAGCTCTTCGACTTTCAGCATCACGCGGGTGTAGCAGTCAGAGACGCCGCCCCCGGTCGGGACTTCGAAGTCGAAGTTTTCATAGCCAGAATAAGGACGCCATTTACGCACGTCGAAGCCGATACCGGTGGCGCGCAGGCCTGCGCCAGTGGTGCCCCACTCCAGCGCCTCTTTAGCGGTATAGGCTGCCACGCCGACGGAACGGCCCTTCAGAATGGTGTTGCGCAGGGCGGCTTTTTCATAGGAGTCCAGACGCTTCGGCATCCACTCGAGGAACTCACGCAGCAGACGATCCCAGCCGCGCGGCAGATCGTGCGCGACGCCGCCGATGCGGAACCACGCCGGGTGCATACGGAAACCGGTGATCGCTTCCACCAGATCGTAGATTTTCTGCCGATCGGTAAAGGCGAAGAAGACCGGGGTCATCGCGCCGACGTCCTGAATAAAGGTAGAGATATACAGCAGGTGGCTGTTGATGCGGAACAGTTCGGAGAGCATTACGCGGATCACGTTGACGCGATCCGGCACGGTGATCCCGGCCAGTTTTTCCACAGCCAGCACGTACGGCATCTCGTTGACGCAACCGCCAAGGTATTCGATACGGTCGGTGTACGGGATGTAGCTGTGCCAGGACTGGCGCTCGCCCATCTTCTCGGCGCCGCGGTGGTGGTAACCGATGTCCGGCACGCAGTCGACGATCTCTTCGCCATCCAGCTGCAGAATAATGCGGAACGCACCGTGCGCGGAGGGGTGGTTCGGACCGAGGTTGAGGAACATGAAGTCCTCGTTGTCGGTGCCGCGCTTCATGCCCCACTCTTCCGGTTTGAAAGTCAGCGCTTCCATCTCCAGATCCTGTTTGGCTTTGGTCAGCTCAAACGGATCGAATTCGGTGGCGCGCGCCGGGTAGTCTTTACGCAGCGGGTGGCCTTCCCAGGTCGGCGGCATCATGATGCGACGCAGGTTCGGGTGGCCATCGAAGGTAATACCAAACATTTCCCAGGTTTCACGCTCATACCAGTTGGCGTTGGGGAACAGTTTGGTGAAGGTCGGCAGATGCAGATCGTTTTCAGACAGCGCCACCTTGAGCATGATGTCGCGGTTGCGGTCGATGGAAATCAGGTGATAGAAAACGGAAAAATCCGCGGCGGGCAGGCCATCGCGGTGCGTGCGCAGACGTTCGTCCATGCCGTGCAGGTCAAACAGCATCACGTAAGGCTTCGGCAATTTCTTCAGGAAATCACCCACCTCAAGCAGCTGCTCGCGCTTGACCCATACCACCGGTACGCCGGTACGGGTTGGCTGAACGGTAAAGGCATCCGGCCCAAAGCGGTTGCGCAGTTCGCCGATCACCGGGTCATCAAGGTGATCGCGGGTTTGCCAGGCTGGTGCGGCGTCATGCGCGGTTAAATCGGTCATATTGTTCACCATTGCAAAAGGTCCGTGGTGACTGCCGGGCGAGACTTCGCGCTGTTGTAGATTGATTTGCGAAGTGGTTCTCCCGCCCGCAGGCGCAAATTAAATCTCGTCCGGCGTCCGCAGATTGGTCACTGCAATACGTTCGCCGCGTTTACGCTCGCGTTCCGACTGCATATTGGCGCGATAGACGCCCTGATCGCCAACCACCCATGAGAGCGGACGACGTTCTTTACCAATGGACTCCTGCAGCAGCATCAGCGCCTGCATATAGGCCTCCGGACGCGGCGGACAGCCCGGGATGTACACATCGACCGGAATGAATTTATCCACGCCCTGGACGACGGAATAGATGTCGTACATGCCGCCGGAGTTCGCGCAGGCGCCCATGGAGATCACCCACTTCGGCTCCAGCATCTGATCATAGAGACGCTGAATAACCGGCGCCATTTTGGTGAAGCAGGTTCCGGCGACCACCATCAGGTCCGCCTGACGCGGAGAGGCGCGCAGAACTTCGGCCCCAAAGCGCGCAACGTCATGCACCGCAGTGAATGACGTCACCATTTCCACATAACAGCAAGAAAGGCCGAAGTTATACGGCCAAATTGAGTTCTTACGGCCCCAGTTCACCATGTCATGCAGCGCGTGTTCGAGTTTCCCCATATACACGCTTTTGTTGACTTCCTGCTCCAGGGGGTCGGTAACGATCTCCTGTTTCTGCAGGGGGTAACGGTCGTTCTCACCGTTAGGATCTATGCGGGTGAGCGTATAATCCATCTTATTGCCTCGCTTTTACTGCATATGACGGTTAGTGGGACTGTCTGTTTCCGGGTTAACCAGCGTGCGACGGGAACGCGCAGGCGTCCAGTCCAGTGCGCCGATGCGAACGAGATAAACCAGACCAGCCAGTAGCACTAAAATGAAAATTGCGGCTTCCACAAAGCCGACCCAGCCGCTCTCGCGGATGGAGGTCGACCATGCGTAGAGATACAGGGCTTCCACGTCGAAGATCACGAAGAACATGGCAACCAGATAAAACTTCGCAGAAAGACGTAAGCGGGCCGAACCAACGGAGTCGATCCCCGATTCAAACGGCGTGTTTTTGCTACGCGCGCGCGCGCGACCGCCAAGGTACCAGCCGCCGACGAGCATCAGGCAGCACAGACCGATAGCGATGATGAGAAATATAGCGAATGCCCAGTGATGAGCGATGACTTCAGTGGATGTTGACATACGCATTGCTTAACCAAAAAAGTGTAGCGCCAAAACCCTCTGCTCTTACTGGCAGATGAACGCCACAGCGTTTCACGGGAGGAATAAAAAATAACCGTGCAAAAAAGCGTCCCTGGAAGATGTGAGAAGCCCAGATGCCGTGGCTTTTTACCCCTTTCTTTAACCTTTTGTCAACTTTAACAAAAGTTTTCATAACATTAATTTACATTGGAATCTTTTCATTAACATTAAATGCCCTTTTATGCGAAATAACCTTGCATACTGTTCGGTTTTAGTGTTGTTGAATCGTGTCCGTTTCCGTCGTAAATCAAAAATCCCTGCTATTTTGACAGGATTTAGCCTCGATTCCTCCCCCCAAAGAGGGGTATTTTCTTGATCTGCGACACGGTTTTGTTAATTACCCCAGGAAATCGGCAACAATCCATCCGGTTTTTTAACATTAGCAGGAAGTGTTGAAAGTGCAGGAAAAAGTCGGCAAGGTGAGCGTCCGGTCACGCCAATATGCTGATTTTTCTGCAAAGAAATAAAAAAAAGATTCAAAACATCAATAAGAGTGCAAAAAAAAGAGCCACCAGACGAGAAACCCACCCCTGAGGCTCTTTTTGGACACTTACATTCTGTTACCAGTTTTTGTGATCTTTGTTAGCAAAATAACCTCACAAAATGAAGGTGCTTCCTCCCTCTTCCGGAGTAAGTGCCGGCCCCGCGCGCCAGGGATCGCTCTCCTGGCTCAGAGACTGAAAAATCGCCTGCGGTAGTTCGCTCACCGTCTGCGGATTGCAGCTGACGACGTACCGGGTATCCGGCAGGACCGGCAGGCCATCGCTAATGCCGGCCACGCGCAAATCCGGGCTCATCATTTCGACCGGACGCGCGGTGACCCCCAGCCCGGCTTTCACTGCCGCTTTCACCCCGGAGAGCGACGAGGCGCCGTGGGCCAGATGCCAGGAGACGCGGGCAGCCTCCAGCGCGGCGATGATGTCCTCACGGAACGGGCCAGGCTCTTCGAGCAGGATCAGGGGGATCGACTCCCCTTTCGCCAGCACGTAGTCCGCCGCACAGTACCAGAGGGTAGGCGACGTTCTCAGCGTAAAAGCGGTAAAACCGGGAAGCTGATGGGTGGTTAATGCCAGATCGACCTCTCCCCCGCTCAGCATCGCCATGATGACGGCGTGGGGATGGACTTTAATCTCCAGCGTCATTCTGGGATAGAAGCAGCCGATGCGGTTTAACAGAAACGGCAGGATAGTATCAGCGGTTTCTTCCGACGCGCCGATAGTCAGTCCCCCCTGCAGACTGCCATACATCAGCGACATGCAGGCTTCATCGTTAAAGCGCAGGATTTTGCGGGCATAGCCCAGCAGCTGGATGCCCTGCTCGGTCAGCAGTTTATTGCGTCCGTGACGAGCGAAAAGCTCCTTGCCAACCAGCTGCTCCAGGCGTTGCATTTGCTGGCTGACCGCGGACTGGGTACGGCACACTGCGGCGGCGGCGGCGGCGAAGGTGTTCAAATCAGCGACGGCTACAAAGGTGCGCAGCAGATCGAGATCGAGGTTGAGTATCGGACGTGTTGTATTAATCATCTTTCTTCACTTACAGGTGGCTAACGCTGACCTGCCTTGTTGATGCTTTACGCCAGGTTTCCGGCTATTCCCTGAGCCTTGTGCTCACCGTCAGATGGCGGATAAACAACTGGACGAACGTTATTACATGCCAAAGTACTCATCTGAGCAAATGCGCAGAACACCGGAGTAATATATTGTTCGTATTCCTCATTATTATTAATTACCACGGCCAGCAAGGCGTCATACGTCGCCCCGGGAAATCGCACAGTGGTGGTGAGAAAGCCTCTCTTTCGCCGGACGTCTTTTTTGGCGAAAAACGAACAATAAAATTCTGTAATAACAATATATTAGATACCAATTCAGCCGTAAATCATACCGACTAGAACTGATATTAACGGCGATATTCTAACCGATTCCCATCCTTTTTATAAGCCTTAATAAGGATTAACTGAGTTAATTTTAAATTTTTTTCAACATTTAATATAAATTAACAAACCTCAGATTATTACCTGTCAAAAATAATAATAATGCGCTTGCGCACAGTTTTTTATTAAAATTACTTAACATCAAGATTACAAATCAACCGCTATTACATTAAGGATAGCGTTTTTTTGCGGCCATCCATTCTTCAGCCCCTCCGTTTACCCGACAAACAAACCAGATAAATGATGGTAAAAAAGGCACTACCTCAACATAGACGACCGAAAAAATGCCATGAAAAGGCATAAACCACAGGAAAAATCAGCAAGCAGCAGATAAATCAATTACGCTTAAAATCCTGCGTTAACAAAATCTTCTCCTGCAAAGCCTTCAAAACAGCGGGGAGGCGGAGTACATTGTTCCGTGCTGACTTCCACGGCAGGGAGTGGCGATAACA
The DNA here is from genome assembly GCF_040062505.1 of Klebsiella sp. JN_Kp127. Taxonomy (NCBI): domain Bacteria; kingdom Pseudomonadati; phylum Pseudomonadota; class Gammaproteobacteria; order Enterobacterales; family Enterobacteriaceae; genus Klebsiella; species Klebsiella sp. JN_Kp127. The sequence continues at coordinate 73,017 of NZ_JBEAHS010000001.1, read as the reverse complement.
GCTAAAAGGTCAAGATTCATGTCCCCCATCGAAAAATCCAGCAAGTTAGAGAACGTCTGTTATGACATCCGCGGCCCGGTTCTGAAAGAAGCGAAACGTCTTGAAGAAGAAGGCAATAAGGTTCTGAAACTGAACATCGGCAACCCGGCGCCCTTCGGCTTCGAAGCCCCTGACGAGATCCTCGTCGACGTCATCCGCAATCTGCCTACCGCCCAGGGTTACTGCGATTCGAAAGGATTGTACTCGGCGCGTAAAGCCATCATGCAGCATTACCAGGCGCGGGGAATGCGCGATGTCACCGTGGAAGATATTTACATCGGCAACGGCGTGTCCGAACTGATTGTCCAGGCGATGCAGGCGCTGTTAAACAGCGGCGATGAGATGCTGGTTCCCGCCCCGGACTACCCGCTGTGGACGGCGGCGGTGTCCCTTTCCAGCGGTAAAGCGGTGCACTATCTGTGTGACGAATCCTCTGACTGGTTCCCGGATCTTGACGATATCCGCGCTAAAATTACGCCTCGCACCCGCGGGATCGTGATCATCAACCCCAACAACCCCACCGGCGCGGTCTATTCCAAAGAGCTGCTGCAGGAGATCGTGGAGATCGCCCGCCAGCACAACCTGATTATTTTCGCCGATGAGATCTACGACAAGATCCTCTACGACGAAGCCCAGCATCACTCGATCGCCGCTCTGGCGCCCGATCTGCTGACGGTGACCTTCAACGGACTGTCGAAAACTTACCGCGTCGCCGGCTTCCGTCAGGGCTGGATGGTGCTGAATGGCCCGAAAAAACATGCGAAAGGCTATATCGAAGGACTGGAAATGCTGGCGTCGATGCGTCTGTGCGCCAACGTGCCGGCCCAGCATGCTATCCAGACGGCGCTGGGCGGCTACCAGAGTATCAGCGAATTCATCATTCCCGGCGGGCGTCTGTATGAACAGCGCAACCGCGCCTGGGAGTTGATCAACGATATTCCGGGCGTCTCCTGCATGAAGCCAAAAGGCGCGCTGTACATGTTCCCGAAAATCGACGCCAAACGCTTCAATATTCACGATGACCAGAAAATGGTGCTCGATTTCCTGCTGCAGGAGAAAGTGCTGCTGGTGCAGGGTACTGCCTTTAACTGGCCGTGGCCGGATCACGTACGCATTGTGACCCTGCCTCGCGAAGACGACCTGGAGATGGCGATCTCCCGCTTCGGCCGCTTCCTCTCCGGCTACCATCAGCTGTAATCGTGCCGCCGCCGGCATTTGCATCCGGCGGCGATCCCTGCGCACAATGGAACCCGATGTTGTCACTGATTAAGGGTTCCTATGAGTCAGAGTCATTTCTTTGCCCACCTCTCCCGTCTGAAACTGATTAACCGCTGGCCGCTGATGCGCAACGTGCGCACTGAAAATGTCTCCGAGCACAGCCTGCAGGTGGCGATGGTCGCCCACGCGCTGGCGGCGATCAAAAACCGCAAATTCGGCGGCCAGGTCAACGCCGAGCGTATCGCCTTGTTAGCGATGTACCATGACGCCTCGGAAGTCTTAACTGGCGATCTCCCTACTCCGGTGAAATATTTCAATTCGCAGATTGCCCAGGAATATAAGGCGATTGAGAAAATCGCCCAGCAGAAGCTGGTGGATATGGTGCCTGACGAGCTGCGCGATATTTTCGAACCGCTGATTGACGAGCATCACTACAGTGAGGAAGAGCAGTCGATCGTCAAACAGGCTGACGCCCTCTGCGCCTACCTGAAATGCCTCGAAGAGCTGTCGGCGGGCAACAACGAATTTCTGCTGGCCAAAGGCCGTCTGGAAAAAACGCTGGCGTCGCGGCGCAGCGCGGAGATGGATTACTTTATGCAGGTGTTTGTCCCGAGCTTCCAGCTGTCGCTGGATGAAATCAGCCAGGATTCGCCGCTGTAATTTTTCAGGCCGGGCCGCGGTCGCCCCCTACCCGGCCTGCATACCTTAAAACGGGAAGAGCACCGGGATCAGCAGGACGCAGACCACCATTACCAGCACGGTAAAGGGCACGCCAATCTTTACAAAGTCGCTGAAGGAATACTTACCCGGGCCAAGCACCAGGGTGTTGACCGGCGAGGAGACCGGGGTCATAAACGCCGCCGAAGCCGCCATCGCCACCACCATGGCAAAGGGATAGGGCGACACGCCCATCGACTTCGCCGCCGCTAAGGCAATAGGCGCCATCAGCACAGCGGTGGCCGTGTTAGAGATAAACAGGCCTATCGCCGCGCACATCACAAACAGGCAGCCGAGCATCAGATAAGGCCCCTCGCCTCCGGCAACGTCCATCAGTCCCTTGACCACCAGATCCACCCCACCGGTTTTCTGCAAGGCCAGGGCAAACGGCATCATCCCGACAATCAGAATAATGCTCGGCCAGTGGATCGCCTTGTAGGCGCTTTCGGCGTTGATGCAGCGGAATTTGCCCATCAGCAGACAGGCGATGATCGCGGCGATAGGGTTGGGGATTTCATCCGTCAGCATCAGGGCCACCATCAGCACCAGACAGAAAATCGCGTGCGGAGCCTGGCTGTGGGCCGGCGAAGCGTCATCGACCTCAACCGGCATATTGAGCACCACGAAATCCCGACCGCGCTTCGCCAGCAGGGCAATTTGCCGCCAGTTGCCGACCACCAGCAGGATATCGCCGAGCTGCAGCGGCTCATCGACCACGGAACCATCCATCGCTTTGCCATCGCGCTTCATGCCGACGATATTGAGACCAAACCGGGTGCGGAAGGCTATCTCACGCACCGTTTTGCCTATCATCTCTGAATCCGGGATCAGCGCCACCTCCGCCATCCCCACATCCAGCGCCTGATCGGCAAAATACTCGCCGCGCAGCACCATCGGCTCGAGCATTTGCTCGCCGCAGAACTGGCGCAGGTCGACATCGGAGGCGGACATATCGATCAGCAGGACGTCGCGGGCGCGAAATTCCGATACCCCGTTGACGTTAACAATCACTCGACGGAACCGCCGCCAGCGCTCAACGCCGATGACGTTGGCACAGTAGCGCTCACGCAGCTTTAAATCATCCAGCCGCTGACCGATCATCGGCGAACCGGGTCGGATCGCCAGCCGGCGGGCGCGGCCGGTGAGGTGATATTCGCGAATCAAATCGCGGAAGGTGCTTCTTTTTCGTCCATCGCGCGCGGATTCGCCATTATCCGTCTTCAGCATAAAGCGCACCGCCAGCATATAGACGATGCCCAGGATCAGCACCACCAGGCCAATCGGCGTGACGCTGAAAAAACTGAAGCCGTGCAGCCCTTCGCGCAGCAGTTCGCTGTTGACCACCAGGTTGGGCGGCGTCGCCACCAGGGTCATCATCCCGCTGATAAGCCCGGCGAAGCTCAGCGGCATCATCAGCCGCGAGGGGGAGGTATTCATCCGCGCCGAGACGCTAAGGACCACCGGAATGAAAATGGCGACCACGCCGGTGGAGCTCATAAACGCGCCCAGCCCGGCGACGGTGAGCATCAGGTAGATCAGCATTTTGGTTTCGCTGTTGCCTGCTACGCTCACCAGCCAGGCGCCCATCTTGGTGGCTACCCCGGTACGCACGAGGCCGTCGCCGATAATAAACAGGGCGGCAATCAGGATCACGTTAGGATCGCTGAACCCGGAAAAAGCTTCGGTCAGCGTCAGCGTGCCGCTGAGGACAAAGGCGACAATGACCATCAGGGCGATAGCATCCATGCGCACCTTGCCGGTAGCAAACAGCACAACCGCGATGGCCAGGAGGGATAAAACCCAAATCAATTCACCGTTCACAACGTTTCCTTGTCACAAGTGGGAGTCGACATAGTGGCATAAAAAAGCCCCGACGACGCGGGGCGAAATCATGGGTTTACGCTTTAAGACGCACATTCACCACGCCGTCGGCCTGGCGTTCAACCAGCAGATCTTCCAGGCTGCTCAGCACAAGGTCGGCTTCATCCAGACGGGGGGCATCGGCAGGCACCTTGACCGCGATGGTGCGACAGCCTGCCGTCAGCCCGGAGAGCAGCCCCGCCGGCGCATCTTCCACCACCGCGCACTCCCCGGCAGGCAGCCCCAACCGCTCGGCGCCCAGCAGATAGGCGTCCGGCGCCGGCTTGCCGTGCTTCACTTGCTCTGCGGTGACAAACACCTCCGGCATCGGCAGGCCCGCCGCGCGGTGACGCGCGTGCGCAACCGGAATCGAGCCGGAGGTGACAATCGCCCACGGGATCCCAGCCTCATTGAGCGAATTCAGCAGGGCTAACACCCCCGGCAGGGCAACGATGCCTTCGATATCAGTGGCTTCCATCTGCTCGAGATAACGGAATTCGGCCTGGATATCCTCCTCGCTGCGACCCGGCATAAAATGGCGAATGGAGGTAATGGCCTGTTTGCCGTGAATAAAACTGAGAATTTCATCATGGTCGATGGCGAAACGATCCCCCCACTTGCACCATGAACGCTCCACCACCGGCAAGGAATCCACCAGCGTCCCGTCTAAATCGAACAGGAAACCTTTACACTGCACGGGCACCTCCCTCAGGCATTGATGATTTGGTTAATTTCGTTACTGCTCAGATGATACTGGCGCGGGCAGGCGTGCCAGACGCTCAGCATCCGCTGATATTTCTCCCACATCGGGGTCTGCGAGTTAAAGCCATGGGTGCCGGCGTCAAAGTGGCTGTAACGGCCTTCAACATTGACCATAAAGCGCACGTAGCCGAGAAAACGCGCTTCGGTGGCGGCATCAAAGCCGAGGAAGGTAACCCGACGCTCGTCGATACCCTCCGCGTCTTTCAGGTTGGTCCAGGAGACGTGTAGCGCGTGGTACATCTCCATGATGTCGATAACGGTACGGCAGGTTTCTTCCGTCAACTGGCCGAACTCGCGGTCCAGTTCACGCATCTGCAGCCCATACCCACGCTCAATGATGGTTTGCAGACGACGGTAGCGCTCCGCATTGTCCGGGTCTAGCATCGTCATCATTTTGTACTGATTGGATAAAATCAGACGCTGCGCATTGGTCATTTCCATGTTGTGACTCCTGTAGCACGGTAGGGCGTGAAATAAAGAAGGCGCATAAATCATGCGCCTTCTTTTATATGCGTTTTCCGTAGTGAATTACAAATCATCAAGGAAAGTTTTATCGAGTTGTTTGAAGGCGCGCTTAAGCGTGTCAGCCAGCGCCTGATAATCGGGCTTGCCTTCGACAGGCGCCAGCGCCTGCCCCGCCTCCTGCAGTTTGCCGCGTACTTCGTAGAACCAGTTAAGAATGGAAGGCGGCAGCGGCGTCACTGAACGTTTACCCAACCACCATAACCCCTGCATCGGCAGGCTCAATGCAAACAGCGCGGTGGCCACGGCGGGACCCAGCTGGCCGCCCAGCGCTATCTGCCAGCAGAGGGTGAAAATGGCGATCGGCGGCATGATGCGGATGGCGTAGCGGGTGGCACGAATGATGCGGTTTTCGATAAATACCGGCGCGAGGCGCTTGTCGAGAGGCCAGGTCTTGGCGTAGTGCTGCCCGCGGTTGAACAAGCTAAAGAAGCTAACGGGGCGTTTCTCAGGGGTCGACATGGCTTTACCTCAACTTTACATATAAAACTTAAAAAATTCGTGCAAAACACCAACTATGCATGACATCGTTCAAAAGATTTTGGCAAAGGATGCCGCAATCAGGTATCCTGTGCCCGCCTGAAAGGGCGGATAGACTCTTTTGCCAGGCTAGTCAAATTATCGCATATTCTGCCATTGGCTGAAAATCATGCAAAATGGCATAAAATCAAATGTACTTATCTCATCGTGCCTGAAAACAGAACAAGGCATGATGTTAATCATAAATGTCGAGGTCATCCTGCGCTACGCTAATGACACACTGACGTTTTTTTAGCCACGTATCATAAAAAGGTACTTCCATGTCGAGTAAGTTAGTACTGGTTCTGAACTGCGGTAGCTCCTCTCTGAAATTTGCTATCCTTGACGCCGTGAACGGCGACGAATACCTGTCCGGTTTAGCGGAATGCTTCCACCTGCCGGAAGCCCGTATCAAATGGAAAATTGACGGCGGCAAACAAGAAGCCGAATTAGGCGCGGGCGCCGCGCACAGCGAAGCACTGAACTTTATCGTTAACACTATTCTGGCACAAAAACCAGAACTGTCTGCTCAGCTGACCGCAATCGGCCACCGTATCGTCCACGGCGGCGAAAAATACACCAGCTCCGTAGTCATCGACGAGTCCGTGATTCAGGGCATTAAAGACGCCGCGTCCTTCGCCCCGCTGCACAACCCGGCACACCTGATCGGCATCGCTGAAGCGCTGAAATCCTTCCCGCACCTGAAAGACAAAAACGTGGCAGTATTCGATACGGCGTTCCACCAGACCATGCCGGAAGAATCCTATCTCTACGCCCTGCCGTACAGCCTGTACAAAGAGCACGGCGTTCGTCGTTACGGCGCGCACGGCACCAGCCACTTCTACGTGACTCAGGAAGCCGCTAAGATCCTGAACAAGCCGGTTGAAGAGCTGAACATCATCACCTGCCACCTCGGCAACGGTGGTTCGGTTTCCGCTATTCGTAACGGCAAGTGCGTTGACACCTCCATGGGTCTGACCCCGCTGGAAGGCCTGGTGATGGGTACCCGCTCCGGCGATATCGATCCGGCCATCATCTTCCATCTGCACGACACCCTGGGCATGAGCGTTGACGCCATCAACAAAATGCTGACCAAAGAGTCCGGCCTGCTGGGCCTGACCGAAGTCACCAGCGACTGCCGCTACGTGGAAGACAACTACCAGGAAAAAGCCGACGCTAAACGCGCGATGGACGTCTACTGCCACCGCCTGGCGAAATACATCGGCTCCTACACCGCGCTGATGGACGGCCGTCTCGACGCCGTGATCTTCACCGGTGGCATCGGTGAAAACGCCGCGATGGTGCGTGAGCTGTCGCTGGGCAAACTGGGCGTACTGGGCTTTGAAGTTGACCATGAGCGTAACCTGGCTGCCCGCTTCGGCAAGTCTGGCTTCATCAACAAAGAAGGCACCCGTCCTGCCGTGGTTATCCCGACCAACGAAGAGCTGGTCATCGCGCAAGACGCCAGCCGTCTGACCGCATAATTCCACACCGCCAGCCCTGACCCGCAATACTTCGAGCTGCAGGAAGGCGGCGACACAGCAGATCCCCGGCGCGTACAGCGCGTACGCGACCGGGGTGAGCAAGTAGAGCCAACGCACGTGCAACGTGGAGTATGACAGGTCGCTGGTGGTGCTGTTTTGTATCCCGCCTGATACTGGCGGTAACGAAAGAGGATATACCGTGTCCCGTACTATCATGTTAATTCCTACCGGTACCAGCGTAGGCCTGACCAGCGTCAGCCTCGGTGTGATCCGCGCTATGGAACGCAAAGGCGTTCGTCTGAGCGTCTTTAAACCTATCGCCCAGCCGCGCTCCGGCGGCGATGCCCCGGACCAGACCACCACCATCGTTCGCGCCAGCTCCTCCACCACCACCGCTGCTGAACCGCTGAAGATGAACCACGTTGAGTCTCTGCTCTCCAGCAATCAGAAAGATGTGCTGATGGAAGAGATCATCGCCAACTACCACGCGAACACTCAGGACGCGGAAGTGGTACTGGTGGAAGGCCTGGTGCCGACCCGTAAGCATCAGTTCGCCCAGGCGCTGAACTTTGAAATCGCCAAAACCCTGAACGCGGAAATCGTCTTCGTGATGTCGCAGGGCACCGATACGCCAGAACAGCTGAACGAGCGTATTGAACTGACCCGCAACAGCTTTGGCGGCGCGAAAAACACCAGCATCACCGGCGTTATCATCAACAAACTGAATGCGCCGGTCGACGAGCAGGGCCGTACCCGCCCTGACCTGTCAGAAATCTTCGACGACTCATCCAAAGCGAAAGTTGTGAAGATCGACCCGGCTCAGCTGCAAAACGGCAGCGCGCTGCCGGTGCTGGGCGCCGTACCGTGGAGCTTCGATCTGATCGCCACCCGCGCGATCGACATGGCCCATCACCTGAATGCGACCATCATCAATGAAGGCGACATCAACACCCGCCGCGTCAAATCCGTGACCTTCTGCGCGCGCAGCATCCCGCACATGCTGGAGCACTTCCGCGCGGGCTCGCTGCTGGTGACCTCCGCAGATCGTCCTGACGTGCTGGTTGCCGCCTGCCTGGCTGCGATGAACGGCGTGGAAATCGGCGCCATCCTGCTGACCGGCGGCTATGAAATGGACGCGCGCATCAGCAAGCTGTGCGAACGCGCCTTCGCCACCGGCCTGCCGGTATTCATGGTCAACACCAACACCTGGCAGACCTCCCTGAGCCTGCAGAGCTTCAACCTCGAAGTACCGGTTGACGATCACGAGCGCATTGAGAAAGTTCAGGAATACGTCGCCAACTACATCAACGCCGACTGGATCGAATCGCTGACCGCGACCTCCGAGCGCAGCCGTCGTCTCTCCCCGCCAGCCTTCCGCTACCAGCTGACCGAGCTGGCGCGCAAAGCCGGCAAACGCGTGGTTCTGCCGGAAGGCGACGAGCCGCGTACCGTGAAAGCCGCCGCTATCTGCGCCGAACGCGGGATCGCCACCTGTGTGCTGCTGGGTAACCCGGATGAGATCAACCGCGTTGCGGCAGCGCAGGGCGTTGAGCTGGGCGCCGGTATCGAAATCGTCGACCCGGAAGTGGTACGCGAAAGCTACGTGGCTCGCCTGGTCGAACTGCGTAAGAGCAAGGGCATGACCGAAGCGGTCGCCCGCGAGCAGCTGGAAGATAACGTGGTTCTCGGCACCCTGATGCTGGAACAAGACGAAGTCGACGGCCTGGTGTCCGGCGCGGTACACACCACCGCCAACACCATTCGTCCGCCGCTGCAGCTGATCAAAACCGCACCGGGCAGCTCGCTGGTCTCTTCGGTGTTCTTCATGCTGCTGCCGGAACAGGTTTACGTTTACGGCGACTGCGCGATCAACCCGGATCCGACCGCAGAGCAGCTGGCGGAAATCGCGATTCAGTCCGCTGACTCCGCGATTGCCTTCGGCATCGAACCGCGCGTGGCGATGCTCTCCTACTCCACCGGTACTTCCGGCGCGGGTAGCGATGTAGAAAAAGTCCGCGAAGCGACCCGCCTGGCGCAGGAAAAACGTCCTGATCTGATGATCGACGGCCCGCTGCAGTATGACGCCGCGGTGATGGCTGACGTCGCGAAATCCAAAGCGCCGAACTCGCCGGTAGCTGGCCGCGCGACCGTGTTCATCTTCCCGGATCTGAACACCGGTAACACCACTTACAAAGCGGTACAACGCTCTGCCGACCTGATCTCCATCGGGCCGATGCTGCAGGGTATGCGCAAGCCGGTCAACGATCTGTCTCGTGGCGCGCTGGTAGACGATATCGTCTACACCATCGCACTGACCGCGATCCAGTCAGCTCAGCAGCAGAAGTAATCGCTCGCTGAGAGAAAAGCAAAAGGCAGCCAGATGGCTGCCTTTTTTTGTCAGGAGGCGAACAGCGTTTGCTGCCACGCGTTCGCGCGATTATTCGCGCTCGCTCTCTTCCGCGTCATCATACTCGTTACCGGCGTTGCGGGTCATCCACAGCGCCAGCGCTTTCAGGGAGTCGGGCGTGAACTCATCGCAGCGGGCGGTGATCTCTTCCGGCGTTAACCAGCACACCTCGCTTACCTCTTCTTCCTGCAGGGCAAACGGCCCGTGGGAAACGCAGCTGAACAGGCTTCCCCAGACGCGGCAGAATTTATCTTCGTAGTAGAACTGGCCGTGATCGGCGAACGGCACCCCGGCGATGCCTAACTCCTCTTCCGCCTCGCGGCGGGCCGACTCCAGCAATTGCTCATCAGCCTGCACGACGCCGCCGGCGGTGGCATCCAGCATGCCCGGATGAAAGTCTTTTGTCTCGGTGCGTCGCTGCACCAGAATTTTCCCCATTCCGTCGTGAACGACGATATAGGTCGCCCGGTGGCGCAGGCACTGCGCGCGCATCTGCTCGCGGCTGGACTGTGCTATCACCTCATTGTTTTCATTAACAATATCGACCCATTCTGTGCTTGCCAAATGATTCTGTTCCGCCATCAGGAAACCTTACTTTAAAAGCGCTCTTGCGGCGCGTCTTTATGATTGAGGGCTAAATTACGGGTAAATTGCGACCTCTGCAATAACCTGATTATCATTGAGTGCTAAAACCTGCAGACGCCCCTCATCCAGTAGCCCATAGCTGGCGGAATATCCCCCTTTCGGGATACTCACTGAGCCTGGATTAAACAGAGAGATCGCCCCGCGTTTTTCAGCAACCGGAATATGAGTATGGCCATACGCCAGGACATCGCCAGCGGCAAGTGGCGGCAAATTGTCCGGGCTATACAGATGACCGTGGGTCAGAAACAGGCGATAGCCTTCGCCAAGCACCTGCTGCCAGGGCGCGGTCATGGGAAAACGAAGCAGCATTTGATCCACTTCGCTGTCGCAGTTACCGCGGACGGCAATGATGCGCTCCGCCACGCTGTTCAGCCGCTCGGCCACCTCCGCCGGCGCATAGCCTTCCGGCAACGCGTTGCGCGGTCCGTGATTAAGCACATCGCCGAGGATGATCAGCCACCTGGCGCCACTTTGCGCGAAACGTTCAAGCACGCGTTCCGTGGCGGGCAGCGAACCATGAATATCGGAGGCAAACATCAGCTTCATAGGTTCCATCTCCACTGGTTACGATGCCTCTATGATAGCGGAAGCGCAGCGGGTTATCAGCCTCCGCGTTTGGCGGAAAGCGCCACGTAACGCTGGATTGAGGCCCGCTGCCACTGGAACGCCGCATAATCCGCCAGCGCCTCCGGCACCTCATCGCCATTGAGAACCAGACGATTGAGCATCAGCGCCAGGTCGGCGTCGGCTATAGACCATTCGCCGAATAAATTTTGCCCGCCGTGGGCCAGCAGTGTGGTCGCGGTGGCAAACAGTTTTTCCGCCGACCGCTTGCCTGCCTCGCTGAGCGCCGGCATTTTCACTCCGCCAAACACCACGGCGGTGGATCGCTCTTCACGAATGGGCACCAGATCGCTGCGCAGCCAGGCCTGGATCTGCCGGGCGCGGGCCCGCTTTTGCAGATCGTGTGGATAAAGGCGCTCCCACTCAGGCGGCGCGAAACGTTCATCCAGATATTCGGTAATCGCCGAAGACTCGCTCAGCGCGAAATCGTCAACCTCAAGCAGCGGTACGCGACGGGTGGCGGCATAGCCCGTCCAGCCGGCCTGCAGATGTTCGCCGCGGTTCAGGTCGATGGTTTTAAGGCTAAAAGGCAGGCTCTTTTCCTGCAGCGCGACATAGACAGACATCACGTACGGTGAGAAAAAATCGGCATCGGACCACAGGGTAATCACAGGCTGGCTCATAGCTTCCTCAGGGTTGGTAGACAGGGCAATAAACCAACATAGCCTGTCTTACAGGCGATGTCACTGCTCGCCCGCTGCGCGGCTGGCGACAGACCGACGCGCCGCTCGCGGATTTTCTCCCGGGTCGCGCAGCTTCACCTATACTCGATCAGTTTGCGACCCACGACGGCGGGAAATATTATGATCGATCTCTACTATGCGCCCACCCCAAACGGCCACAAAATCACCCTCTTTCTCGAAGAGGCGCAGCTGGCCTATCGGCTAATCCGGGTCGATATCGGTAAAGGGGAGCAGTTTCATCCGCAGTTTCTGGCGATTTCGCCGAATAACAAAATTCCGGCTATCGTCGACCACATGCCTGCTGACGGCGGCGCGCCGTTGAGCGTCTTTGAGTCCGGCGCCATTCTGCTCTATCTGGCGGAAAAAAGCGGCAAGCTGCTGAGCGGGGAGCTGCGGGCGCGCTATACCACCCTGCAGTGGCTGTTCTGGCAGGTCGGCGGCCTGGGACCGATGCTGGGGCAAAATCAGCATTTTTCCCACTCAGCGCCGCAAACCGTGCCCTACGCGATTGAGCGTTTTCAGGTGGAAACCCAGCGACTCTACGGGGTACTGAATCACCGCCTGGGATCCAGCCCGTGGCTGGGCGGGGACCACTACAGCATCGCCGACATCGCCGCCTGGCCCTGGGTGAACTGCCATGTCCGCCAGCGGATCGATCTGGCGAACTATCCGGCGGTGCATAACTGGTATGAGCGCATTAAGCAGCGGCCGGCGACAGTGGAAGCGATGCTAAAAATTCAGTCTTATTAACCCCCTGCTCGCCCGTCGCGCTTTGTTGTATGATTGCAGGACTTACACCACGGAGGAAGCCTGCAATGTCTCAACCAGACGCCATTATTCGTATTAAGAACCTGCGCCTGCGTACTTTTATTGGTATTAAAGAGGAAGAGATCGCCAACCGCCAGGACGTGGTGGTGAATGTGGCCATTCACTACCCTGCCGATAAAGCGCGCGACAGCGAGGACATTAATGATGCGTTGAACTACCGCACCATTACCAAACGCATCATCAGCCATCTTGAGAATGGTCGTTTTTCACTGCTGGAAAAATTAACTCAGGATGTGCTGAATATCGCATGCGAACATCACTGGGTCACATATGCTGAAGTGGAGATCGATAAACTTCACGCGCTGCGCTATGCCGACTCGGTATCCATGACCATGAGCTGGCGGCGCTAACCATGTCAGGGAGGTGGTATGAAGATCCTGCTTACTGGTGGTACCGGCCTGATTGGCCGACATCTGATACCCAGATTGCTGGAGCTCGGGCATAGCGTCACGGTCTCCACCCGGCATCCGGATACCGCCCGCGCCCGTCTCGATCCGCGCGTCACGCTGTGGCGCGATTTCGAGGGCCATCACCACCTCAATGACATCGATGCCGTCATCAATCTGGCGGGCGAGCCCATCGCCGATAAACGCTGGACCGCCGAACAGAAACAGCGCTTATGCCATAGTCGCTGGGATCTCACTCAGCGGTTGGTGGGCCTGATCCACGCCAGCGACACCCCTCCCTCCGTGCTGATCAGCGGGTCAGCCACCGGCTATTACGGCGACCTCGGCGAAGTGGTGGTGACCGAAGAAGAGCCGCCGCACAATGAGTTTACCCATAAGCTCTGCGCCCGCTGGGAGCAAATTGCCTGCGAAGCGCAAAGCGAGCGCACTCGCGTCTGTCTGCTGCGCACCGGCGTGGTACTGGCGCCGCGGGGCGGTATTCTCGGCAAAATGACCCCAGCCTTTAAGCTCGGCCTCGGCGGGCCTATCGGCAGCGGCAGACAGTACCTGGCCTGGATCCATATCGACGATATGGTTAACGGCATTCTGTGGCTGCTGGATAACGATCTGCGCGGCCCGTTCAATATGGTTTCGCCCTATCCCGTGCATAACGAGCAGTTCGCCCACGCGCTGGGTCATGCGCTCAATCGACCGGCGATTTTCCGCGTCCCCGCCGCCGCCATCCGCCTGCTGATGGGCGAATCCGCCGTCCTGGTGCTCGGCGGTCAGCGCGCGCTGCCTAAGCGGCTGGAAGCCGCCGGCTTCGCCTTCCGCTGGTACGATCTCGACGAAGCGCTAAAGGATGTGCTGAGTTAATGGCTGACACGGGGGGGCATTGGCTCCCCTGATTCCATTCTGCTGGCTAATGCCCCACGCCTGGATGGTCTCAGCCTGGCGCTGCAGTGTCGCCCTATCCCGGACAACCCGCGCCCTGAAGCGCCTGAGTTCATCGCCAGCGGGCCGGTTCGCCGGTGTTAACAGGCGGAGTAAAGTGCTAAGGTAGGCCTTTCCTTCTTTGTATTGACTGCTTTATGACGACCATCACCACGCCTCGCCTTTCGCTTACCCGCTTTGTTACCGATGACTGGCCCTTTTTTCTGCGCCTGCGCCAGGATCCGCAGGTGATGCGTTTTATGGGCGAAGTGTTAAGCGAGGAGGCATTGCGCAGCGTGTTCGCCAGTCGCTGCGCCGATCCCGGCGTGTATGTTCTGCGTAATCAGCGCGGCGATGCGCTGGGCGATATTGGGCTTCGCGTCAGCCCTAAAAATCCGCACGAGGCCGACGTCGGCTATGCGTTGCTGCCCGAGGCTCAGGGAAAAGGGTATGCCAGCGAAGCGCTGCGGGCGATCTGCGATTATGGTTTCAGCACGCTGGGGGTGCGGGCTATCAATGCCTGGGTTTTGGCAGAGAATCGTGGCTCATCGCGCCTGCTGGAGAAGCAGGGCTTTGTACGCACGCAGGTGCTGGAGAAAGCCTATCATCTGAACGGCGTCGATTACGATGACTGGATCTACCGGCTGGAGCGTGGATCCCACCCGGCGCCCGCGGACGCCGGGTGAGCCGTTTATTTCAGCGACCCTTTCAGAAACTGCTGCAGGCGCGGGCTTTTCGGCGCGCCGAACAGCGCGTCCGGATGCCCTTCTTCTTCAATTTTTCCCTGATGCAGGAAAATGACATGCGAAGAGACGTGGCGGGCAAAGCCCATTTCGTGGGTCACCACCACCATGGTTTTCCCCTCTTCCGCCAGCTGCTGCATAATGCGTAACACTTCGCCCACCAGCTCCGGATCCAGCGCGGAGGTCGGCTCATCAAACAGCAGCACCTCCGGCTCCATCGCCAGCGCGCGGGCAATAGAGACACGCTGCTGCTGGCCGCCGGAAAGATGCACCGGGTATTTCGCCTGCTGACGTTCGTCTATCCCGACCTTGGCCAGGTATTTTACCGCCCGTTCGCGCGCTTCCTGTTTGCTTAAGCCCAGCACCTGAATCGGCGCCTCCATGACGTTCTCCAGCACCGTCATATGGCTCCACAGATTGAAATGCTGAAACACCATGGTCAACCGGGTGCGCAGCAGGCGCAGCTGGTTCTTGTCGGCTACCTTCAGCTGGCCGTCTTTATCCCGTACCAGGCCAATATTCTGGCCGCTGACGACGATCGTGCCTTCGCTCGGTTTTTCAAGGAAGTTAATACAACGCAAAAAGGTACTTTTCCCGGAGCCCGATGAACCGATGATACTGATAACGTCCCCGGCTTTCGCCTGCAGCGAGACGCCCTTCAGCACCTCGTGTTCCCCATAGCGTTTATGCAGATCGATAACGTTTAATTTATTGTCGGACATGGCGTTCTCAATGCGTTGAAGAAGGTTTGATATGCTGCAACCAGCGCTTTTCCGCTTTGCGGAACAAGCTAATCAGCACATACGAGATAATTAAATAGAGCACCGCGGCGATGCCGAAGGCGGTGAACGGCTGATAGGTGGCCGAGTTGATATCGCGGGCGATTTTCAGCAGATCCGGCACCGTGGCGGTAAACGCCAGCGCCGTTGAGTGCAGCATCAGGATCACTTCGTTACTGTAGGCCGGCAGCGCAATCCGCAGCGCGGAAGGCAGGATGATGCAGCGGTACAGTTTGACCGAAGAGAAGCCGTAGGCCCGCGCCGCTTCAATTTCGCCCGCCGGTACCGAGCGGATCGCGCCGG
Source organism: Klebsiella sp. JN_Kp127 (assembly GCF_040062505.1). NCBI lineage: Bacteria > Pseudomonadati > Pseudomonadota > Gammaproteobacteria > Enterobacterales > Enterobacteriaceae > Klebsiella > Klebsiella sp. JN_Kp127. Next base: position 57,565 of record NZ_JBEAHS010000001.1, on the reverse strand, counting down.
CGAAAATTTCGGTGGTATAGGCGCAGGTGTTCAGGGTCAGCGCCAGCACCGTACAGTTTAACCCGCTGCGGAAAAAGGCGTTCAGCAGTTCAGTGCCTTTGACGATTTCCAGGGTGTACATGCCGGAGTAAAAGACCAATAGCTGCACGTACAGCGGCGTGCCGCGAAATATGTAAGTAAACAGCCAGATGGGAAACTGGATGAACTTATTGCTCGAAACGCGGCCGATTGCCAGAAAGACCGCCAGGATGCCCCCCATGACCACCGAAGAGATCAGCAACCATAAGGTAATCGCCACGCCGGTAAAGCGATAGCCGTCGGTCCACAGCAGTGATTTCCAGTACTCCTGAATAATTTCAATCACAGGTCAGCCCTCTTCACGCCAACGGTATAGCGGCGTTCGAGCAGCAGCAGTACGCCATTAGACAGGGTGGTAAACACCAGATAAATCAGACCGCAGACGATGGCGAAGTAGAACGGCTGCCAGGTGCTTTTGCCCGCCAGCTGCGTGGCTTTGACCACATCCTCCAGCCCCAGCAGCGAGACCAGCGCCGTCGCCTTGAGGATAACCTGCCAGTTGTTGCCGATCCCCGGCAGCGCGTAGCGCATCATCGCCGGGAACAGGATGCGCCGGAACGTCTGCCCGCCGCTGAAGCCAAAGGCGGTGGCCGCTTCGATATGCCCCTTCGGCACCGCCAGGTAGGCGCCGCGGAAGGTTTCCGTAAAATAGGCGCCATAGATAAAGCCAAGGGTAATTATCCCGGCGATCATCGGGTCAATATCAAACTGCGACATGCCCAACGCGTCGGTGACGCTGTTGAGCGCAATCTGCAGGCCGTAGAAAATCAACAGCATCAGCACCAGGTCGGGGACGCCGCGAATCAGTGTGGTATAGCCTTCAAACACCAGCGCCAGAGGACGGTTGCTCGATAGCTTTGCGCCCGCGCCCGCCAGCCCGATCAGGACGGCGAGAACGACCGAGCTGAGCGCAAGCTCCAGGGTGACGAGCGCACCCTGCAAAATAACCTGTGAAAACCCATACAGCATGCTGCCTACCCTGTCTGTCATCCACCACTGCGCGTGAATCGGACGCGCAGTGGTGAGGCGTGAGAATTATTCGCCGTATACGTTAAAATCGAAATATTTTTTCGCCAGCTTGTCGTAGGTGCCGTCCTTACGCATCTCTGCAAACGCCTTATTCAGCGCTTCACGCAGTTCGTTGTCTTCCTTACGCAGCCCCATACCGGTGCCGACGCCGAACAGCTTTTCGTCTTTAATCGACGGACCGCCAAACTGGTAATCTTTACCGATAGGCTGTTTCAGGAACCCTTCGCTGGCCGCGACCTCATCCTGGAAAGCGGCATCAATACGGCCGGCGGTCAGGTCGGAATAGATATTGTCCTGTCCCTGATAAGAGACAATCTCGATACCTTTCGGCGCCCAGTGCTCATTACCATAAGTTTCCTGCGTCGTGCCCTGCAGCACGCCCACGCGCTTCCCCTTCAGGGTGGCGAGGTCCGGCGTCACGGGGCTGCCCTTTTTCACCACCAGACGCGAATCAGCCGCATACAGTTTGTCGGTGAAAGCGATTTCCTGCTGACGCTTTTCGGTAATCGACAGCGAAGACATAATCGCGTCGATTTTCTTCGCTTTTAAAGAGGGGATCAGCGCATCCAGCGGGTTTTCCACAAAGGTACATTGGGTATTAATACGCTTACACAGCTCTTTTGCCAGATCGATATCAAAACCCACCAATTCCCCCTGCGCATTCTTCGATTCGAAGGGAGCATAAGTCGGATCGGTACCGATACGAATTTTTTGCGGAATAGCGGCAAAGACCGTGGAAACGCTGGAAAGGGCCAGCGCTAAAGAGAGAGACAACGCCAGTTTTTTCATAACTATCCTCGACAGACTGTCATTCTAACGGGTTTATTAGAACTATTAACACCAGTTATCGTGCCATTATTCGCCCCTTGAGGGCAAAGATTTATGCACCAGAAAGGCCATTTTTTTGCATCACAAACGCTTAACTATGCATTTTTTAGCCACAAAAGCGGCCGCCTTTGCACTAATATGATCCACAGCGTCTGGCGATGCACCTTTTCAGGGCTTTTACACGAGCATGGCGGCAGGCCCACCCGATAGCGCGGGCCTGCGGCAGTCTTAGTCGCCGTAGACGTTAAAATCGAAGTATTTCTTCGCCATTTTGTCGTAGGTGCCGTCTTTGCGCATCTCGCCCAGCGCTTTATCAAACGCGGCTTTCAACTCGGCGTCGTCCTTACGCAGGCCGATACCGGTGCCGTCGCCAAAGTACTTTTTGTCTTTAACCGACGGGCCGGCGAAGGCGAAATCTTTCCCGGCGGGCTGTTTGAGGAAGCCTTCGCTGGCGGCGACTTCATCCTGCAGCGCCGCATCCAGACGACCCGCGGAGAGGTCGGAATAGATCAGGTCCTGGTTTTGATAGGCCACCACGTCAACGCCCTGGCTGCGCCAGCGATCGTTAGCATAGGCTTCCTGCGTGGAGCCCTGCAGCACGCCGACGTGTTTACCTTTCAGCGCTTCCAGCGTCGGCTGGATCGGCGAGCCTTTGGCCGCGATCAGACGGGAGTCGGCGGCATAAAGCTTGTCAGAGAAGGCGATCTCTTGCTGGCGCTTCTCGGTGATGGAGAGCGAGGAGATGATGGCGTCAATTTTCTTCGCCTTGAGGGAGGGGATCAGGGAGTCAAAATCACTGCCGACCCAGGTACATTTCACCTTAATACGGGAGCACAGTTCATTGCCTAAATCGATATCAAAGCCAACAAAGTCCCCTTTCGCGTCTTTCGACGAAAACGGCGCATAGGTCGCGTCAGTGCCAATGCGAATGCTCTGCGGCAGAGCAGCGAACACGCTGGCCGTGCTGCTCATTCCCACGAGTAAAGAGAGAGCCAGAATCGTCTTCTTCATACAGTACCCTTAAGTGTCGTGATGTGGTGCGTTGCTTGTTATGGTGATTGCCGAGCAATCCTGCAGTTTTTGTGCCATCTTCCCGGTGCGTGCCGGGAACAGGGTTAAATTTGTTAAAATAAAGTTGCAGGATTGTCTTAAAAGGGAAGATACCAGCATTACTGGCGAAACCGCAGCGCCTGAACGCAAAAAGACGAAATAAATGTCGAGGATTTGATCGGGGCGACAAATTTGCACCACCGCAGCGCAAGCGTACATTTCACGCACCTATTTGGTGCAATCCTGAGCCCCTTGCCAGCGAGTAAACAAGTCTTGTTCCAGGCTAATGTCGAACTGATCGAGCACCCGGTTGACGGTCTGGTTGATAACATCATCCAGGCTTTGCGGCCGATGGTAGAAGGCCGGCACCGGCGGCATAATCACCGCCCCCAGCTCCGCGGCCTGCACCAGCAGGCGCAGATGGCCAAGATGGAACGGGGTCTCCCGCACGCAGAGCACAAGCGGACGACGCTCCTTCAGCACCACATCCGCCGCCCGCGTCAGCAGACCATCCGTGTAGCTATGGACAATACCCGAGAGCGTTTTCATTGAGCAGGGTAAAATCACCATCCCGGCGGTTTTAAACGAGCCGGAGGAGATGCTGGCGGCGATGTCGCGGGCATCATGCACCACATCAGCCAGCGCCTGTACTTCACGCACGGTAAAGTCGGTCTCCATCGCCAGCGTCTGGCGCGCCGCCTGGCTGAGGATCAAATGGGTTTCAATATCCGGCACATTCCGTAGCACCTGCAGCATCCGCACGCCATAGATGGCGCCGCTGGCGCCGGAAATGCCAATAATCAGTCGTTTCACGTTCAGTTACCCCTTGCGCGTCGTGCCGCAGACTTTGCCGGATTATAGCCGTTGGCGCAACCATTGACGCACGGTTGCCGGGCGAAAAAAAGGCCCGCCTTCCATCAGGAACGGCGGGCCCGCGACGCGCGAACGGCTTAACCCTCGTTGTGCATCTCGAGGTTTTCGACTTCGTTCTGCAGCTGAACCGCTTTGGCATCATCGTTACGCAGGGAATCGAGGTAGTCGAGGTACTGCTGGTCGACATCCCGGGTGACGTATACCCCGTTGAACACTGAGCATTCAAACTGCTGAATATCCGGATTTTCCGCGCGCACCGCTTCGATCAGATCGTTGAGATCCTGGAAAATCAGGCCATCGGCGCCGATGATCTGGCGGATCTCATCCACTTCGCGGCCATGGGCGATGAGTTCGTTGGCGGTCGGCATATCGATACCGTACACGTTCGGGAAACGAATTTCCGGCGCGGCTGAGGCCAGATACACTTTTTTCGCCCCTGCTTCGCGCGCCATCTCGATGATCTGCTCCGAGGTGGTGCCGCGGACGATAGAATCGTCCACCAGCAGCACGTTTTTATCGCGGAACTCCGCACGGTTGGCGTTGAGCTTGCGGCGCACAGACTTACGACGCAGCTGCTGACCCGGCATGATAAATGTGCGGCCGACATAGCGGTTCTTCACGAAGCCCTGACGATAAGGCTTGTCAAGGATGCGGGCGATCTCCAGCGCGATATCGCAGGAGGTCTCCGGGATCGGGATAACGACGTCAATATCCAGATCTTCCCACTCGCGGGCAATCTTTTCGCCCAGTTTGGTTCCCATATTGACGCGGGCGCTGTAGACGGAAATTTTGTCGATAAACGAGTCCGGACGGGCAAAATAGACATACTCGAACAGACACGGGTTGCTGACCGGGTTATCGGCGCACTGACGGGTAAACAGCTGGCCCTTCTCGGTAATATAAACCGCTTCGCCCGGCGCCACATCGCGCAGGAATTCAAAGCCAAGGGTGTCAAGCGCCACGCTTTCCGAGGCCACCATATACTCGGTGCGGCCATCGCCTACGTCACGTTTGCCCAGTACCAGCGGACGAATGCCGTTCGGGTCGCGGAAGGCCACCATGCCATGACCGATGATCATCGCCACGCAAGCGTACGCGCCGCGGATCAGGCGGTTGGTCGCCGCAATCGCGGCAAAGATGTTGTCCGCTTCCAGTGGGTAGTGACGGAAGTTATCCAGCTCACTGGCGAAAATATTGAGGAGGATTTCGGAATCTGAGGTGGTATTGATATGGCGGCGTTTTTCTTCAAACAGCTTTTTACGCAGCTCATGGGCGTTGGTCAGGTTGCCGTTATGCGCCAACGTGATGCCATACGGCGAGTTGACGTAAAACGGCTGCGCTTCGGAGGCGCTGGAGCTGCCCGCCGTGGGGTAACGCACGTGGCCAATCCCCATATTGCCCTGCATACGCTGCATATGGCGGGCTTCGAATACGTCGCTTACCAGCCCGTTAGCCTTACGCAACCGGAAGCAGTTGTTGGCATCAATGGTGATGATGCCAGCGGCATCCTGTCCACGGTGCTGGAGCACCGTTAGCGCATCATAAATCGACTGGTTAACCGGCATAACACCGGCGATACCGACAATACCGCACATACGTCTTTTCCTCGTTCAGCAACGACCCAAAGTCTATACTTTAGGCAAGAAACTTGACGAGCTTTGCAGGTATTCAAAAAACCATCTGATGACGGGGGTAAAATAGGGAATAAACTGCGACTGCTGCCAGTCATCGCTCTTCGCCATCCCGGTAAAGGTGTCAAGGAAGAACAGGATAGCGGCGATGATCAGCACCCCACGTAGCGCGCCGAAGCAGATCCCCAATACCCTGTCGGTACCTGACAAACCGGTCTTCTCCACCAGCTGGCCTATCACATAGTTCACGATAGCGCCAACGATGAGCGTCACGATAAACAGCGCCGCAATAGCAATCCCATTTCGAACCCGTTCATCCTCAAAGCCCGTAAACCAGACAGACAGGTCAGCGTAATAGTGGCTGGCGACATAAAACGCGCAACCCCACGTGACTAACGATAAAGCTTCGCGAACGAAGCCGCGGATCAGGCTGACCAGGCAAGAAAGACCCAGCACCGCCATAATGGCGTAATCAATCCAGACCATATACGTCCCACGATTTTACGCCCTGTCGTCCAGTTCGGGGCGCATTCTAACAGAAAAAGAAAACGTTTGCGTAGGGATTTCCTTGCCCTACAGAAATAAAAATGGCGCTGAAAAAACATTCAACGCCAGACTGCCTTTCGCCTCTTCAGGGCGGCTGAGACAGGGTTTGCGGGGCGTTTAGCCCCGCCGCGTTCTCTCCGCATGGCGGAAAAAAACCATCAGTTCGGGGTGAAGCCCATCACCACCCCGCTGAGCCCGGAGATCTGTTGCAGATCGCCCAGCTGGCCCTTGAGCTTGTCTTTTGACGCATCCGGGCCGACGAGGATACGGGTAATTTTACCCTGTACCGGCGTCGAAGGCGACGTATAGACTTTGAAGCCCGATGCCCGTAGCTTACCGACGATCTCGTTCACCTTATCGGCGTTCTTCAACGCGCCCAGCTGGACCACATAGGCCTTGCCGGTCGGCGCCGGCAGGGCCGCCTGCTGCTGCGGTGGTTGCTGCTGCTGAGGCTTAGCCGGCGGAGGGGTAGGCGTCGCAGCCTGCTGTTGCGGCTTCGGCTGCGGCTTCGGCTGGGGTTTAGGCTGCGGTTTCGCGGCAACCACCGGCTCCTGAACGTCATCGAAGCTGTTGCTGTTCACCGGGATACGCGACGGATCTAACGATGGCGCAGCGGCATCGCCAGCCCGCACCTCCTCCGCCGCCCCTTCCGGCGGCTGCGAAGGCAGCGCCTGAGTCGCCGCCGGCAGCATATCCGGTTCATCGCGATCGCCGGGTTTCGGCACCAGCGGGATCGCGGCAAACTCATCCTGATAATGCTTTTTCTGCCCGTCCAGCAGCCCTGGCAGGATAATCACCCCCAGCGCCACCAGCACGATTGTCCCGACTAAACGGTTCTGAAACTTACTCGCCACCGATTCTCCCCGCGTCAATCTCTTCCATTACCTGCGCTACCGTGAGAAATGAACCACACACCAGCACTGTATCTTCCGCTTTAGCGTCAGCCATGGCCGCGCGCCATGCCTGCGCCACGCTGCTATAGACTGTGCCGCCACGCAAATGTTCCACCAGTTGCTCCGCCGTCGCCCCGCGCGGACCCTCCAGCGGCGCGCAGTACCAGACGTCAACTTCCGGCGTCAGATTGGCCAGCGTACCGGCGATGTCCTTATCATGCAGCATACCAATAACCGCCAGCACGCGTCCCGTTTTCGCTAACGTTTTGAGACGCCCGGCGAGATAAGCCGCCGCGTGCGGGTTATGCGCCACATCGAGGATCACCCGCGGGGCGTCGCTGATTATCTGAAAGCGTCCCGGCAGCATCGCGTCGCGGATCCCCGCGCGCAGGATAGCGTCATCCACGGCAAGGCCGCTGGCGCGCAGCGCCGCCACGGCCGTGGCGGCATTCGGCAACGGCACCTGAGGCAGAGGCAGGCGGCTTAACGCCCCGCCCGCGTCGCGGAAGGACCATGTCTCGCCTTCCACCTCATAGCGCCAGTCGACGCCGCGGCGCTGGAGCAGCGCGCCCTTCTCGCGCGCCACTTCAGCAATGGTGTGCGGCATATCCGGCTCCCCTACCACCGCCGGTTTACCGGCACGGAAGATACCGGCTTTCTCCCGGCCGATACTGTCGCGATCCGGTCCCAGCCAGTCGGTATGATCGAGGGCGATGCTGGTGACCACGGCGACGTCGGCATCCACGATATTGGTGGCGTCGAGACGGCCGCCGAGGCCCACCTCCAGGATCACCACATCCAGCTGCGCCTGCTTAAACAACCATAGCGCAGAGAGCGTGCCGTACTCAAAATAGGTCAGCGAGATGTCGCCCCGCGCCGCTTCAATCTCCGCAAACGAGGCCGTATGCGCCGCCTCCGGCAGTTCCGCGCCCTGAATGCGCACGCGTTCGGTGTAGCGCACCAGATGCGGAGAGCTGTAGACCCCCACTTTATAGCCGGCCGCCATCAGGACCGTTTCCAGCGTGCGGCAGGTGGTGCCTTTGCCATTGGTGCCCGCGACCGTAAAGACGAACGGCGCCGGTTTGACGATATCCATCTGCCGCGCGACCTCGCTGACGCGCGCCAGCCCCAGGTCGATGGTTTTACTGTGCAGATGTTCCAGATAAGAAAGCCACGTAGCCAGGGGCGACGTGGCCTGAGGAATAGGATCTTTTTCCATGATGCCCGCAAGAATTGACGGTTAACGCGTTTGAATAAAAAAGGGCAGCGCCGCCAGGCCCTGCCCTCTGCTTTATCAGGCCTCGGGTTCCTGATCCGGTGCCGGCGGCACCACCACGCCTTCATGAGGCGTTTCCGAAGCGGCAACCGGCGCCGGCAGGTTCATCAGCTTCGCCAGAATGCTGGCCAGCTTGAGACGCATTTCCGGACGGCGAACGATCATATCGATCGCCCCTTTTTCAATCAGGAACTCACTGCGCTGGAATCCCGGCGGCAGCTTCTCACGTACGGTCTGCTCAATGACGCGAGGACCGGCAAAGCCGATCAGCGCTTTCGGCTCGGCAATGTTCAGGTCGCCCAGCATCGCAAAGCTCGCCGATACGCCGCCCATGGTCGGGTCGGTCAGCACAGAGATGTACGGTAATCCGCGCTCCTGCATTTTTGCCAGCGCCGCGGAGGTTTTCGCCATCTGCATCAGCGACATCAGCGCTTCCTGCATACGGGCGCCACCGGAGGCGGAGAAGCAGATCAGCGGGCAGTTATCTTCCAGCGCCTGCTCCACCGCGCGCACAAAGCGTGCGCCAACGACGGAACCCATCGATCCCCCCATAAAGGAGAATTCAAAGGCCGCGGCCACCACCGGCATCGCGTAGAGCGTACCTTTCATCACCACCAGCGCGTCTTTTTCGCCCGTCTCTTTTTGAGCGGACGCCAGGCGGTCTTTGTATTTTTTTGAATCGCGGAACTTCAGCACATCTTTTGGCTCAAGTTCGCTACCCAGTTCCACCAGGGAACCTTCATCCAACAGGCTATGCAGGCGATTACGCGCCGACATGCGCATATGGTGATCGCACTTAGGACAAACCTCCAGGTTGCGCTCCAGCTCGGCGCGGTAGAGTACCTGACCGCAGCTGTCGCACTTGGTCCATACACCCTCAGGAATGCTCGCCTTGCGGGTGGGAGTGATGTTGCTTTTAATTCGTTCAATCCAGCTCATTGATAACCTTTCTGCCTGAACCTGGTCGATGCCAGTTTTGTCGTAAGGGGCGCATAATGCCATTTTTGCCTCTTACAGACCATGAATGTTGCACATTAAATCATATCATCCCGGAACATGGGATAAAAAAGTGGTCAAACCGCTGCGCGTGACGCTCGTGTACCGTCACGCGCAACGCAGGCTAAACTACTTCGCCTGCTTCGCCGCCGCCCGCTTATGGCGAATAATCTCAATCACACCCGGCAGGACGGAAAGCACGATGATCGCCACGATCAGCAGCTTCAGGTTCTCCTGCACCACCGGCAGATCGCCAAACAGATAGCCGGCGTAGGTGAACAGCAGCACCCACAGCAACGCCCCGACGACGTTATAGGCCGCAAAATGACGATAGGACATATGCCCCATTCCCGCCACAAACGGCGCGAAGGTTCGGACTATCGGCACAAAGCGCGCCAGGATAATGGTTTTTCCGCCGTGACGTTCGTAGAAGCTATGGGTTTTATCCAGATAGCTGCGACGGAAAATCTTCGAGTTCGGGTTGCTGAACAGCTTTTCGCCGAACAGCCGGCCAATGGTGTAGTTGACCGCATCGCCGACGATAGCCGCGATGACCATCAGCAATACCATCAGGTGGACATTCAGATCGTTGGTGGGCAGGGCCGAGAGCGCGCCCGCGACGAACAGCAGGGAATCCCCCGGCAGGAACGGCGTTACCACCAGCCCGGTTTCGCAGAACAGAATCAAAAACAGAATGGCATAAACCCAGACGCCATACTGGGCGACCAGCTCGGCCAGGTGCACATCAATATGCAGGATGAAATCAATTAAAAAGTGAATCAAGTCCATGTTTGTCTTTACCCTTAATGACCCTATTAGTCCGCCAGAAACAGCGGGCCCATTGGCAGCACCGGTAAATCATAATGGGCCGGGTAATCCACCGACACCAGATACAACCCTTCCGCTTTTGCCGTTGCCGCAGCGAGCGTCCTGTCTTTTGCTGCCAGCAGTTCTGCCATCCAGCTCTCCGGCTGGTTTCCGGCCCCGATTTCCATCAGGCTGCCCACAATATTCCTGACCATATGATGTACAAAGGCATTCGCTTTGATATCCACCACCACATAAGCGCCGTAGCGGGTAACGTTAATGTGCATCACGTTGCGCCACGGGGTACGCGACTGGCACTGCACCGCGCGAAACGAGGTAAAGTCATTCTCCCCCAGCAGACACTGTGCGGCACGCTGCATGCGCGCGGCGTCGAGCGGCTGATGAAAATGCGTGACGCCCTGACTTAATACCGCCGGACGCAGGCGATGATTATAGATGACGTAACGATAGCGGCGCGCCGTGGCGCTGAACCGGGCGTGAAAATCCGCCGGGACATGTTTGACCCAACGCACCGCGATGTCACCAGGTAAATTCGCATTTACCCCCAACGTCCAGGCGGCATCTTTACGCTGCGCCCGGGTTTCGAAATGCACCACCTGGCCGGTGCCATGGACACCGGCGTCGGTGCGGCCGGCGCAAAAGACGGTAATGGGTTCGTTCGCCACCTGCGAGAGCGCCTTTTCCAGCTTCTCCTGCACGCTGCGTACTTCGTTTTGCCGCTGCCAGCCGTAATATTTGCTACCGTCGTACTCGATGCCCAGCGCGATTTTACAGACCGGCTGTTGCTCCATCTCAGACATCAGTACAGGTACTCCTCAATCAGCTTCTCGGCGATCTTCACCGCCATCAGCGCGCCGCCGAAGCGGACGTTATCCGCCACCGACCAGAACTGGACCTGCTCCGGCATGCCGTAATCATTATGCACGCAGCCGATGGAGAGACGGGCGTTGCCGGAAGCATCGCCAACCTGAGTGGGGAATTCGCCCTCTTCAGAAAGTTCGATCTCCTCGCCGCGGGTAAAGGCGTCACGCGCCTCTTCCGCTGCCAGCGGACGCATCGCTTCAAAGTTCACCATCTGCGCATGGCCGTAGAAGACCGGCGACTGGACGACGCTGGCGGAGATCATCAGCCCGTCATCCTGAAGAATTTTGCGCGCTTCATCGACGATACGGCGCTCTTCGCGCACGCTACCTTCACGATCCGGCAGCAGCGGCAGCATGTTGAAGGCCAGCTGGCGGCCAAAGAAATCGTCTTCATCGATGGGGATGCCGTTCAGCAGCTTGGCGCTCTGCCCTGCCAGCGCATCCACCGCTTTTTTCCCCTGCCCTGAGGCGGAGAGCAGGTTAGTGACGCTAATGCGCGACAGTCCACCCTGATCGATAAGCGGCTTCAGCGCCGTCAGCAGCTGGCTGGTCAGACTATTGGGCACCGCAATCAGATTGCGGTTGCGGTAATCGCCTAACACGAACGGGTTCACGTCCGGCACCACCAGCGGTACGTCCGGCTCCAGCGCAAACAGGCCGCTGAGATCGATAACCAGACATCCGGCGTTTGTCGCATCTTCGACATACGCTGCGCTGGCTTCGACGCCTGCGGCAAAGAAGGCCAGCTGGGCCTGGGTCCAGTCAAACTCGGCGGCGTCCTTGACGATCACCGACTTGCCACCAAAACGCAGATGTTCGCCCGCGCTTTCATTGCGCGCCAGAGCAAAAATCTCCCCCACCGGGAACTGGCGTTCAGCGAGAGTTTCGAGCAGGGCTTCGCCTACGGCGCCCGTTGCGCCCAGTACGGCAATATTCCAGCCTTCAGACATGGTGGTTTACTCCAGAAATAAAGCGGCCCTGCCGGAGTATCCGGCAGGGGCATTAAGAAGATATTAACGAACAGGATGATGCACGGCGTTAAAACCGAGCTGGCGCAACAGCGTCGCCGCCTGCTCATCGCTGCACTGCACGTACAGCGAAGACCATTCGCGACGTTCCTGATAATTTTTACGCAGCTTGTCGAATTCACCGGCGACGCCCGCCACCTTCCGCAGCGGCGCATCATCGCGGCGCACATCATACACCAAATGAACCAGTCTTTTCAGCGTCGGCTGATCGAGCGGGCCATGCAGGGTGATGCGGCCAAACTCCGGGGCCGGCAACAGGGTATCCAGCGCCACCTGTTGCGGATGGCCGATAAAGGCGCTATAGGCTTCGAATACCTGCGTCGTCCCGCGCGCCTTCCCTTCAAGGGTGTAGCCGGCGATGTGCGCCGTGCCGATATCTACCCGCTTGAGAAGCTCTACGTTGAGATCCGGCTCCGGCTCCCAAACGTCCAGCACCACGCTCAGGGACTGACCGGCTTCCAGCCGTTTCAGCAACGCGGCGTTATCCACCACCGACCCGCGGCAGGCGTTGATCAAAATCGTTCCGGGCTTCAGGCGGCTAATCAGCGCCTCATCAGCCAGATGCAGCGTTTTATATTGCCCTTCTTTATACAGCGGGGTATGGAAGGTGATGACATCGGCCTGCTGGACCAGATCGTCAAGGGAGCGGAAGTCGCCTTCGTCGCCGCGGTCAGCGCGCGGCGGATCGCAGAGCAGGGTTTTGATGCCCAGCGCCTCCAGACGCTTTTGCAGCCGCCCGCCGACGTTACCGACGCCGACAATCCCGACGGTGCGATCGCGCAGCGAGAAGCCGTCACGTTCGGCCAGCATCAGCAGCGATGAAAAGACATACTCCACCACCGCAATGGCGTTACAGCCTGGCGCTGCGGAGAAACCAATCCCCGCCTGCTGCAGCCACGCCTGATCGACATGATCGGTGCCTGCGGTCGCGGTGCCGACGAACCTGATGGCCTTGCCGGCAAGCAATGCTTCATTGACCCGGGTGACCGAGCGCACCATTAAGGCATCCGCATCGGTCAGGGCATCGGCCGGGACCGGGCGGCCCGGGATCGCCTGCACGTCGCCTAAACGGCTAAAAAGCTCACGGGCATAGGGCATATTTTCATCAACGAGGATTTTCACAGTTCAGTACCTGTCTGAGAACGAGAGTTAACCGGGGAAGTGTGCCATAATCTGGCCGCCAGGCATACTCATCACCTGGTTCCAGCACCGCGATATCGAAAGGATGAATCATGACGCACCCCCTTGCAGATATGCCAGACCGTCCTCCAGGGCGAGGCCCATCAGGCACTGCCGCCACCGGCGAACCTTCGCTTTCCATGCAGCAACGCACCGTCCTGGAGCGACTGATCACGCGCCTGGTGGCGCTGACCTCGCAGCAGAATGCGGAAGTGTGGGCCTGCGTCAAACATGACCTCGGACTGAAAGGCGACACGCCCCTGCTGGCCCGCCATTTCAGCGCCGCCGAGGCCAGTCTCAACCAGCGCCTGGCCGCCGCGCAGGACAATCATCATCATCGCCAGACCCTGGCGCAGCTCAGCGATCTGCTCGGCCAGGGCAATAACCGCCAGGCGGTGAGCGATTATATTCGTCAGCATTATGGGCAAACGGCGCTGCATGCCCTCAGCCAGTCGCAACTGGAGAACATTCTGCATCTGCTGCAGCGCGGTCAGCTGTCGATCCCGCAGCCGCAGCAGCGCCCGCCGACCCTTCGTCCACTGCTGCCGGCCGAGCACAACACGCTCAATCAGCTGGTGACTAAGCTGGCGGCCGCCACCGGCGAACCAAGCAAACTGATTTGGCAGTCCATGCTGGAACTTTGCGGCGTCAAGTCCGGGGAGCTGATCCCGGCGACGCACTTCACGCCGCTTTCGTACTGGCTGCAGGCGCGGCAGACGCTCAGCGCGCAAAGCGCGCCCACGCTTACCTCGCTGCAGGGGGCGCTCAAGCAGCCGCTGGAGGCCGCGGAGTGGCAGAAGATTGTCGACTTTGCCCGTCGCAACTGGCAGGTCACGCCCCAGACCACGCTGAGCCCGGCGCAGATCCTGGCGCTGCTGAATAAGGTGTTTGTGCTGCGGGTAGCCCGCGCCCAGGAGACGCTGGCGATCCCGCAGGAGGAGCCCGTGACCCGGCGGACATGGGCCGTTAAGCCTTGGCAGCTGGCGCTGGGCGCGGTTGTCCTGCTCCTGGTGCTGTGGCTCCTGCTGTAGCCGAGCAGGCACTGGCGGCGTTCACGGCACCCTTTCATGCCAAACGCCGCAGTGCTGACTACGGCGATTTCTGGCCTGACAACAACCTAGCGGCGAAATGAGATGATGGTGACGAGGATCCCCAGCACCGCGCAGAGGGCGCCGGCAAGGAATACCGACGAGTAGCCCAGCGAAGTGGCCAGCAGACCGGTCAGCGGCCCGGTCAGGCCATAAGAGATATCCTGAAAGGCCGCATAGCCGCCGAGCGCAGTGCCGCGCACCTGCGCCGGGACGCGCTTCACCACCTCCACGCCAAGCGAGGGGAAAATAAGCGAACAGCCGCATCCGGTCAGCGCCGCGCCGGCCAGCGCCACCCAGACGCCGGGCGCCAGCCCCAGCAGCGTCAGACCGACCGCCTCTATCAGCAGCGAGACCATCGCCACTTTAACGCCGCCAAACCGATCCGGCATCCAGCCAAACAGCACCCGCATCAGCACAAAGGCGCCGCCAAACGCCGTCAGGGTAAATCCGGCCATCGGCCAGTTCTGGCTGGCAAAATAGAGAGAAACGAAGGTGCCGATCGCCGCAAAACCGACGCCCTGCAGGCCCAGGCCAATACCCGGCCGCCAGATCATGCCGATGACGCTCCACAGTGAAGGCCGCTCACCGCCGTGCGCCGCCACTTTGCGCACCGTGCCGTTGATGAGCAAGGCGACAAGCGGTAGTCCCATGGTGACGCAGGCCAGGACCGCCACGCCAAAGTGGCTGTAAATTAACAATCCCAGCGGGGCGCCCACCGCCAGCGAGCCGTACATCGCCATGCCGTTCCATGACATCACTTTGCCGGAGCGGGCCGGCCCCACCAGCCCCATCCCCCAGCTCAGGTTGCCGGTCAGCAGCTGGCTTTCGCCAAACCCGAGGATCAGGCGGCCCAGCAGCAACAGGCCCAGCTTCGCTAACACCGGCAGCGGCAGCAGCGCAGCGGCCAGCCAGGCCGCGCCGGCCAGGGCGCAGGCCAGCATCCCTTGCAGGACGGAGCGTTTGGCGCCGTACTGGTCTGCCAGGCGCCCGGCGTAGCCGCGGGTAAGAACGGTGGCGAGGAACTGGATCCCCACCGCTACGCCGACCATGGTGTTACCCAATCCCAGCTCCTGATGGACAAACAGCGGGATCACCGGCAGCGGCAAACCGACGGTCATATAGGTCAAAAAGACGGCGAGCGTAATGCGAAAAAGCGACAAATTCGCGGATGAATGAGATGTTGTTTCAGTGACTGCGGACATGCATTACTCCAGATTCGCAGAGTAAGGCGAGCAAAGCGACACGCCCCCTCCACCTGACTATCAGGGTTAAGGCGCGTTGGTTGACGTTAAACGCTTACGCATTAGTGGAGAGACTAATGGATCCGCCAGCAGTGTGCCTGCGGGCTCTTACCCTGTCAAGATGACAAAAAAGGGGAGCCGGTGGCTCCCCTCAGTGCATCGCGTGCCGATTAGGCGTTGTATTTACGCATCACCAGCGTGGCGTTGGTGCCGCCAAAGCCGAAGCTGTTGGACATCACGGTGGTCAGCTTAGCGTCAGTCGGTTTGGTGACGATGTTCAGGCCGGCAGCCTGCTCGTCCAGCTCTTCGACGTTGATGCTCGGCGCGATAAAGCCGTGCTCCAGCATCAGCAGGGAGTAGATAGCTTCCTGCACGCCAGCAGCGCCCAGCGAGTGACCGGTCATTGCTTTGGTCGCCGAGATAGCCGGGCTGTTGTCGCCGAACACTTCGCGGATCGCGCCCAGCTCTTTCACGTCGCCGACCGGCGTGGAAGTACCGTGGGAGTTCAGGTAGTCGATCGGGGTATCAACGCCGTGCATCGCCATCTGCATGCAGCGCACTGCGCCTTCACCGGATGGGGCTACCATGTCTGCGCCATCGGAGGTTGCGCCGTAGCCGACGATTTCCGCATAGATGTGCGCGCCACGCGCCAGGGCGTGTTCCAGCTCTTCCACCACGACCATACCGCCGCCGCCGGCGATAACGAAGCCGTCACGGTTGGCGTCATAGGTGCGGGAGGCTTTTTCCGGCGTGTCGTTGTATTTGGTGGACAGCGCGCCCATGGCGTCGAACTCGCAGGCCATTTCCCAGCACAGCTCTTCGCCGCCGCCGGCAAAGACGATATCCTGTTTGCCCAGCTGGATCTGCTCTACCGCGTTACCGATGCAGTGTGCGGAAGTGGCGCAGGCGGAGCTGATGGAGTAGTTAACGCCGTGGATTTTAAACGGCGTGGCGAGGCAGGCGGAAACGCCGGAAGCCATCGCTTTGGTGACCACATACGGACCCACGGCTTTCAGACCACGCGGGCTGCGCATGGCATCGGCGCCGAAGACCTGGAATTTCGGGGAGCCGCCGCCGGAGCCTGCGATCAGGCCGACACGCGGGTTATTCTGGTATGCTTCCGGCGCCAGACCTGCGTCGGCAACGGCCTGTTCCATGGACAGGTAAGCATAGATGGAGGCGTCGCTCATGAAGCGCACTACTTTGCGGTCAATGAGGCCAGTGGTATCCAGTTTGACGTTGCCCCATACGTGGCTGCGCATCCCTGAATCTTTCAGCTCCTGAGAGAAAGTGATCCCTGAACGTCCTTCACGCAGAGATGCCAGGACTTCCTGCTGGTTATTACCGATGCTGGAAACGATGCCCAAGCCAGTAATCACTGCACGTTTCATTAAATACCTCTGTAAGTCGCACTATTTTAAGTTTCGTGTCGCACGATAGCGTACACTTGTACGCCGAACAAGTCCGATCAGACATTTTGTGTATAAATTTGCGCCCTCAGGCACACATCGCTAAGATCGCGCTACGCCTTGTGATTCGAGTAACTTACGTGAAACAAAACGCTATACAACCCGCCAACCTGGAATTCAATGCTGAGGGTACACCTGTTTCCCGAGATTTTGACGATGTTTACTTTTCCAATGACAACGGTCTGGAAGAGACACGCTACGTCTTTCTCGGCGGAAATCATCTGCCGGAGCGCTTCTCCAGCCACCCTCGCCCGCTGTTGATCGTCGCGGAGAGCGGCTTCGGCACCGGGCTCAATTTCCTCACCCTCTGGCAGGCGTTTGACGTTTTTGTTCGCGATAACCCGGACGTTACCCTGCAAAGGTTACATTTCATCAGTTTTGAGAAATATCCGCTGAAGGCGGAAGATCTCCGCCTGGCGCACCAGCGCTGGCCAGAGCTGGCTCCATGGGCGGAACAGCTGCAGGCGCAATGGCCTTCGGCCTTCGCCGGATGCCATCGTCTGCTGCTCGACGGCGGACGGGTCACGCTCGATCTGTGGTTTGGCGATATCAACGAGCTGACCAGAGAGCTGGATGATTCGCTGAATCAGCAGGTGGACGCCTGGTTTCTCGACGGCTTTGCCCCGGCGAAAAATCCCGACATGTGGACCCAGGATCTGTTCAATGCCATGGCGCGCCTGGCGCGTCCCGGCGGGACGCTGGCCACTTTTACCTCCGCCGGTTTTGTCCGCCGCGGCCTGCAGGAAGCCGGGTTTACCCTGCGTAAAACCAAAGGCTTCGGCCGCAAACGGGAGATGCTGACCGGCGAGATGGCGCAAACGCTGACCTTGCCGGCGCGCGCGCCCTGGTTCGCCCGCCCCGGGAGCGAGGCCCGCGAGGCGGCCATCGTCGGCGGCGGTATCGCCAGCGCCCTGCTCTCCCTGGCGCTGCTGCGTCGCGGCTGGCAGGTGACCCTTTACTGTGCGGACGACGCCCCGGCGCAGGGCGCCTCCGGTAATCGCCAGGGCGCGCTCTACCCGCTGTTAAGCCAGCACGATCCGGCGCTGGCGCGCTTTTTCCCAGCCGCCTTTACCTTCGCCCGCCGCACCTACGACGCGCTGCCGGTGCTGTTCGATCATCAATGGTGCGGGGTCACCCAGCTTGGCTGGGATGAAAAAAGCGCACACAAAATCAATCAGATGCTGGCCCTGGAGCTGCCCCCTGATATCGCCTGCGCGGTGACGGCGGAGCAGGCTGCGGAGCTGACCGGCGTCGAGACCGGCTGCGGCGGCATAACCTATCCAGCCGGCGGTTGGCTGTGCCCGCAGCAGCTCACCGCCGAGCTGCTGGCGCTGGCGGCGACTCGCGGACTGCACGTGCATTATGGTTATCAGGTCGAGACGTTGAGTGCGGAGGGCGATGGCTGGCTGCTCAACCGGCAGCGCTATCATCAGGCGGTCGTGCTGGCCAACGGCCACCGCATATCGGATTTTGCGCAAACCGCGCCGTTGCCGGTCTACCCCGTTGGCGGCCAGGTCAGCCATATACCCACCACCCCGCGGCTTTCCGACCTGCGCCAGGTGCTGTGCTACGACGGCTACCTGACGCCGCAGAATCCGCAAAATCAGCAGCACTGCATTGGCGCCAGCTACCATCGCGGCAAAACCGACACCACCTTCAGCGAAGAAGATCAGCAGCACAACCGGCAACGGCTGATCGACTGCTTCCCGGGCGCGGAGTGGCCGCAGGACGTGGATATTAGCGCCAGTGACGCCCGCTGCGGCGTGCGCTGCGCCACCCGCGATCATCTGCCGATGGTCGGCAACGTGCCGGACTATGCGGCGACATTGACGCAATACGCCAGCCTCCACGAACGGCAGGATAACGCCGGTAGCGCGCCGGTCTTCCATAACCTGTTTATGCTTGGCGCCCTCGGATCGCGAGGCATTTGCACCGCGCCGTTAAGCGCTGAGCTGCTGGCGGCGCAGATGAGCGCTGAACCGCTACCGCTGGATAGCGGCACCCTGGCGGCGCTGAATCCGAATCGGCTATGGGTGAGAAAACTGCTGAAGGGAAAAGCGGTGAAGTAACAGCGCAAGGGGAGAAAAATCCCTGGGAAGCGCGACATTCCCGGCCTCATCCGGGCGACCAACACGGTAGCCCGGCGAAGCACAGCGCAAACAGGGTAAATCCTGGTTGCGCCGTTAGCGTGTCGGATGGCGCTACGCTTATCCGACCTACATCATGGATCAGGCCTGATTTTTCGCCTGCTGATACAGGTTTTCCCACATGCCCTGCACCAGAATTTGGTCCGGCGGCGACAGTTCGCCAGCGCCGATGGCTTTCTCCAGGCTATGGCTGACTTTGCTGTGTACCGCTTCCGCTGAATGTTCGCCCTCACCTTCCAGCTCAGCCACCGCCAGCGTCAGGTGGCCGCGCAGATAACCGCCGGCAAACAGTTCATCATCACTGGCGTGGTCTACCATGTTGTCAATCAGCGCCAGAATGCGTGATTCAAACTCCGCGATCATCATCTTACCTCTTGTCATGTAATGTGTGGCCTTAGTGCAGGTCTTCCGGCCACGGAAAGTGTTCTGCCGTCAATGGCGGCGTTTGATAATAGTGTTGTAATGCGCGAATAAGACGCGCCGGACGTTCGGGGATCCCTTGTTCAAGCAGAGTCATCACCCGGGCATGTACCCGGCGCTGAAAGGCGATGCGATCGGGTTCAACGTCACCTTCCAGATTGTCGCAGCTGACGTTAAACGGAAATCCCGCCGCCACGCAGAACAGCCACTCCAGGGCCTGTGGTTTCACCTCCACGTCCTCAAACTGGCTTTGGGTCATCGCATCGCGGCCGTCCGGACAGTACCAGTAGCCAAAATCCACCAGCTCGCGGCGGGCTTTGCCGGCGATGCACCAGTGGGAGATCTCATGCAGAGCGCTGGCAAAAAAACCGTGCGCGAAGACGATACGGTGATATGGCGTGTCATCGTCCGCCGGGAGGTAGATCGGCTCATCGTCGCCTTTCACCAGGCGAGTATTAAAATCTGCGGCAAAGCAGCTGTTGAAGAGGTCAATAAGCTGCTGATAATGGTGTTGCTGTTGCATTAATGAATTCCCAACCACTGCAAAATCTCAGCCCCGTGGCTGTCGTAGAGAAGTTTCGCGCTCATCACCGCCGAAACGATAACGATCATCGGTCGGATCAGCGATTGCCCTTTGCTCAGCACCAGCCGGGAGCCGGCGCGGGCGCCAATAAACTGGCCGGCCATCATCACAAAGCCGGTGGCCCAGATAACCTTTCCGCCGATAATAAACAGCAGCAGGCCGCCGACGTTCGAGGTGGCGTTGAGCAGTTTGGCGTGGGCCGTCGACTTCGCCAGGTTAAACCCGGCCAGGGTGACAAACGCCAGCGCATAAAACGAACCGGCGCCGGGGCCGAAAAAGCCATCGTAAAACCCGACGCTGCCGCCGGCGACCAGCGCAAACGGCAGGCCGTAGAGCCGACGCTGTCGGTCCGCTTCGCCCAGTTTCGGCATCAGCAGAAAATAGAGACCGATGCCGATCACCAGCAACGGCAGGATCTGCTTAAGAATATCGGACTGCACGTGCTGGACCAGCAGCGCGCCGGCGGTTGAACCGATAAAAGTCATCAGAATATTCAGCTTCTGATCGGCGAGATTGACCACCTTGCGGCGGACAAAATAGAGGGTCGCCGACAGCGATCCGCCGCAGGCCTGCAGCTTATTGGTCGCCAGCGCCTGGGCCGGCGGCATACCGGCGGCCATTAGCGCCGGCACGGTCAGTAAGCCCCCGCCCCCGGCCAGTGAGTCAATAAAACCGGCCAGGATGGCGACAAAGAAAAGCACCACCAGCACCAGCGGCGATACGGAAAACAACTCAATAAAACTATCCATTACAGCACATGCTCATCCAGTAGCGCCTGGCAGGAAGGCGGCAACGGCGGCGGCGTCTTCTTCACAGGTGGGGTAGACCCGGGTTTAGGTGGCTCGAACCAGCTCTGCAGCTCCGCACCGCAGCCATCGCCGGCCGGCGGCGGCGCCTGATCTTCGCACTCCAGGCTGCCCGCCGGGCAGCGCAGACGGACGTGCATATGGGCGCGATGCTGGAACCAGGGACGAACTTTGCGCAGCCACTGGCGGTCGTTGCCCGCATCCAGACACAGCTGCTGTTTAATCGCCGGGTTGACGAAGATGCGGGTCACTTCGCTATCTTCCGCCGCCAGCTTGATCAGCTGGCTGATTTGCGGACTCCACAGCGACGGCACCACGCGTTTGCCATCGCTGGCGACCAGATCCAGGGCCTGCGGCTTCAGCAACTGGGACGAAGTCCAGCGCGTCTGCGGCAGCTGGAGGAAGATATCGACATCGAGGCCCGTCTGATGGCTGGCGTGGCCGCCGTTAAAGCGGCCGCCTGCCGGCATCCCCATGTCGCCAATCAGCACGGTCCCCATGCCTTTATTGTGCACCTGATTGCTCAGGCGCTGAATAAACTGAACCAGATCCGGATGACCGAAGTAGCGACGCTGATCGGTTCGCATCACCTGATAGCCGGCGGCGTTCAGCGGCAGCGCCTCGGCGCCAACGATACAGCCATTGGAGAACGCGCCAATCGACTGCGCGCTGCCGCCAATTGGCTGGGATATCTTCTGCCATGGCGTGGCGGCCAGGCTGCCGGCGCTGGCCAGCAGCGCCAGCAGGGCGATAACGGTATTTTTCATGGTTACCAGCGTGGAATTGTCGTCGTCACGTCGCCATTCTGCGCGCGCTGACGCATAAAGTGATCCATTAAGACAATCGCCAGCATCGCCTCAGCGATCGGTACGGCGCGTATGCCGACGCACGGATCGTGACGCCCTTTGGTGATCATCTCCACCTCTTCGCCAAAGCGGTTAATGGTATGACCGGGAACGGTAATACTGGAGGTCGGCTTCAGCGCGATGTTGGCAACGATCTGCTGACCGCTGCTGATGCCGCCAAGAATGCCGCCGGCGTGGTTGCTCTGGAATCCGGTTTTGGTGATCTCATCGCGGTTTTCGCTGCCGCGCAGCTTCACCACGTCGAAACCGTCGCCAATCTCCACGCCTTTCACGGCGTTGATGCTCATCAGCGCGTGGGCGATATCGGCGTCAAGGCGGTCAAAGACCGGCTCGCCAAGGCCCGGCGGTACGCCGTCGGCGACGACGGTCACTTTGGCGCCAATGGAGTCGCCCTCTTTTTTCAGACCGCGCATCAGTTCATCGAGAGCGTCGATTTTCTCCGGGTCCGGGCAGAAGAAAGGATTCTGTTCAACCTGATCCCAGTCTTTAATAGCCAGCGGAATGTCGCCCATCTGCGTCAGGCAGCCGCGAATGACGATGCCGAACTTCGCGGCGAGGAATTTTTTGGCAATCGCCCCGGCCGCCACGCGCATCGCGGTTTCGCGGGCGGAGGAGCGACCGCCGCCGCGATAGTCGCGCAGACCATACTTTTGTTCGTAGGTGTAATCCGCATGGCCAGGACGGAACAGATCTTTGATCGCGCCGTAATCCTGCGAGCGCTGATCGGTGTTCTCAATCAGCAGCCCGATACTGGTCCCGGTGGTGACGCCTTCGAAGACGCCGGAGAGGATTTTGACCTGATCCGGCTCGCGACGCTGCGTGGTGTAACGCGAGGTACCCGGGCGACGACGATCGAGGTCGTGCTGCAGATCGGCTTCGGTCAGCGGAATGCCCGGCGGCACGCCGTCAACGATGCAGCCCAGCGCCAGGCCGTGCGACTCGCCGAAGGTGGTGACGCGAAAGAGTTGTCCAATTGTATTTCCTGCCATCACGGCTCCATTCTTTGTCGTTATGTTGGCGTGTTGTTTTTTTTAGTCTTTATAAATACCGAAGTGCGCGCGAGCGTCAATCAGCTGCTGTTTGGTCAGCATAAAGACGCCGTCGCCGCCGTTATCAAACTCAAGCCAGGTAAACGGCACGTCCGGATACTGCTCCATCAGATGTACCATGCTGTTACCGACTTCACAAATCAGAATCCCGTCGTCGCTGAGATAATCCGGCGCATTGCCGAGGATGCGGCGCGTCAGCTTCAGGCCATCGCTTCCTGAGGCCAGACCCAGAACCGGCTCATGCTCATACTCTTCCGGCAGATCGGCCATGTCCTCTTCATCGACATACGGCGGATTAGTGACGATCAGATCGTACTGTAGCTTCGGCAGGTCGCGGAACAGGTCAGAACGGATCGGCGTCACGTGATGGATCAGGCCATGGGATTCCACATTGTGCTCGGCGACGGCCAGCGCGTCCGGGGAGATATCCACGGCGTCGACTTCGGCTTCCGGGAAGGCATAGGCGCAGGCAATGGCGATGCAGCCGCTGCCGGTGCACATATCAAGGATATGCTGCGGCTTATGGGTAATCAGCCCGGCAAACTGGTTATTGATCAGTTCGCCGATCGGGGAGCGCGGCACCAGCACTCGCTCATCGACGTAAAACTCATGGCCGCAGAACCACGCTTTGTTGGTCAGATAGGCGACGGGAATACGCTCGTTCACGCGGCGAATCACCCGCTCTACAATGCGGTGTTTCTCGCTGGAGGTCAGGCGCGCAGTACGCATATCTTCCGGAATATCCAGCGGCAGATACAGCGAAGGCAGCACCAGCTGTACCGCCTCGTCCCATGGGTTGTCAGTCCCGTGACCGTACCAGATATTAGCAGCGCTGAAACGGCTTACCGCCCAGCGCAGCATGTCCTGAATGGTATGCAGCTCATTGACTGCCTCATCAACAAAAATTTTATCCACGACATCCTCCAGGGCACACTCTGCTATAAATTCGGCGGCTAGTGTGCCATGAAGACGGCGATAAATCAGCATTCTTGCGTGGGGTGGCGGGGGAAAAAACAGGTTTTCCTTGCCCGAAGGGATATTGAGTCGGGTAAACTAGCGCAAAGTATTAATGAGAGCGGACAATGAAAAAGAAGACATCGCTTAGCGAGGAGGATCAGGCGCTGTTCCGTCAGCTGATGACCGGCACGCGGAAGATCAAACAGGACACCATCGTTCACCGCCCGCAGCGCAAGAAAATCACCGAGGTTGCCCCTAAGCGTCTGCTGCAGGAGCAGGCCGACAACAGCCACTATTTTTCCGATGAGTTTCAGCCGTTACTGAATACCGAAGGCTCGACAAAATATGTCCGCGCCGACGTCAGCCATTTTGAGCTGAAAAAGCTGCGCCGTGGGGATTATTCGCCGGAACTGTTTCTCGATCTGCATGGGCTCACCCAGCAGCAGGCCAAACAGGAACTGGGCGCGCTGATTGCCGCCTGCCGCCGCGAGCATGTGTTTTGCGCCTGCGTGATGCACGGGCACGGTAAGCACATTCTCAAACAGCAAACCCCGCTGTGGCTGGCGCAGCATCCGCACATCATGGCTTTTCATCAGGCGCCAAAAGAGTACGGCGGTGACGCCGCACTGCTGATTCTGATTGAGGTCGAGGAGTGGCAACCGCCGGAGCTGCCTTGACGGCGAGCTCCGGGGTCGTCAGATGGCGTTGGCCATCTTGAGATTGCAGGGGCTTTTCTGCCAGAGGTATTCACCCTTGCCGTCGGCGTCCAGATTAACGCAGGCGATAGCCGAGGTGGTGAACATCGGGGGCGTTTCCCCCGGGCACAGCTCTGAGACCAGGTACCCCACCAGCGGCAGGTGGGAGACGACCAGCGCCGTCGCCACGCCTTCATTTGCCAGCGCCTGCAGATAGGCGCTCACCATTCCCACATCGCCGCACGGCGTGAGTTCCGGCATCACGTCGACATGTTTCGGCAGGTTCATGCACTCCCCAACAATATCCAGCGTCTGTTCCGCACGCAGATAGGGACTGACAAGAACGCGCTCAATATCCACTTTTTGACCTTTCAGCCAGGTTGCCATCTGACGAGACTCATCACAACCGCATACGGTTAATGGACGAACCGAGTCGCTGGCTGCATCGAGGGCAGCGTCGCCGTGACGCATAATAAAAACTTGCATATTGCACCGCTTTTGTTAACCAGAAGCACCGTAGTTTGGCCTGCGAAGACAATACGCAGGTGACCCGGTGGCCGGGCATTGTGCCTGATCCATTCAACGAATGAAACGCTGTTTTTTACCTCAATGGCGTAAGTATAGTCAATGATTGTTTACAAAACAGCCAATCAACAGCGTCATCCGCAGCCGGATTTACCTTCTTTGACCATAACTTAGGTCATCCGTTCATCCGCTGGCCAAAAGGTGGTCCCCTGTTCGGCCATGCGTAATAAAGTGTCACAGGGTGTAAAACGTGGGCCGTACTGGGCGGCCAGGCGCTGCAGGATCGCGGCAACTTCACCCGCGCCGATAGTATCCATATACCGGAACGGGCCGCCAAGAAATGGCGGAAACCCTATACCAAATACGGCGCCGATATCACCATCGCGCGCGCTACGGATAATCTGCTCATCAAAGCAGCGCGCCGCCTCGTTAAGCATCATCATCACACAGCGCTCCGCCACCTGCTGCGTGGACAACCGCGACTGGGGGCGGTCGATGCCCAGCAGCGGATAGACTGCCGGGTCGGGCCGTTTTTTGCTTTTACGCCCTTTTGTCTCATAAAGATAGAAACCACGATTATTTTTTCTACCTTTGCGATCGTCCTTCAAAATCGCGTCAATGATGTTTGCAGGTGGGCTGAAACGCTCTCCAAAGGCCTTCTCCAGCACGGGAATAATTTTGGTGCCGGTATCAATACCTACTTCATCCAGCAGTTGAACCGGTCCCACCGGGAAACCGAATTTCACAAGCGCCTTATCAATCACCTCAACCGGTTCTCCCTCCACCAGCAGACGCATCGCTTCATTTATATACGGCGCGAGGATGCGGTTTACATAGAAGCCCGCTTTGTCCGCCACCACGATCGGCGTTTTCCCCTGACGTTTAGCCAGTTGCACCACCGTGGCGATGGTCTGCGGATCGGTTCCCTTATGCGGGATCACCTCAACCAGCGGCATTTTCTCCACCGGGCTGAAAAAGTGCAGGCCGATCACCCGCTCAGGGTGGCTGGCATGGGCGGCTATATCGCCTATCGGTAACGACGAGGTATTCGAGGCAAAGATAGTCTGCGGACCGCCGTTTTGCTCCACTTCACTGACCATCCGCTGTTTCAGCGCCAGGTCCTCGAATACCGCCTCAATCACCACGTCGCGATGGGTAAAGCCCTGATAGTCGGTTGTGCCTGTGATCAGCGCCAGTTGACGATCGCGCTCGCTGGGGCGCAGTCGACGCTGGCGAACCTGTTTGTTCAGCAGATCCCAGCTGTACTTTAAGGCGTGGTTGATCCCGCCGGGTTGAATATCTTTGATTCGCACCGGCAGTCCGCCTTTACAGGCGGTCACATAGGCGATCCCCCCGCCCATCAGGCCGCCGCCCAGGACGGCAACGCTTCTCAGCGGAGCGGGTTCCGCCTCGGCGCCACGGTCTTTTTTCAGATCGGTACTGGCAAAGAAGATCGATCGCAGCGCCTGCGACTGCGGGGTCATCGCCAGTTCGCCAAACGCACGGGCCTCTTCGGCGTAACCGCTGCTGCAGCCATGGGCCAGACCATTCTCGACGACCTGCAAAATTCGCTTCACCGCCGGGTAGTTGCCCTGGGTCTTGCGCTGCGTTTGCTTGCCGACGTACTGGAATAACAGATGGCGACCCAGGGGGCCCGCCAGCACGCGTTCGCGAACAGGCACCTCGCGGCTGGCCGGGCGCCCCTTCAGCGCCAGCTCCACCGCCGCCTGCAGTAAAATTGTCTGCGGAACCACCTCGTCCACCAGACCGGCCTTCAGCGCCTGGCGCGGCCGTAACTGCCTGCCGGTGAGCATCATATCCAGCGCCGTACTGACGCCGATCAGCCGCGGTAAACGCTGCGTCCCGCCGGAACCCGGCAGCAGGCCAAGCTGTACCTCCGGCAACCCGAGTCGGGTTTTTTCGTCATCGCTACAAATGCGGCCATGGCAGGCCAGCGCCAGCTCCAGTCCGCCGCCCAGACAAGCGCCATGGATGGCGGCAATGACCGGAATCGACAAGCCATGGATCTCGGCCATAATCTGCTGCCCCTGGCGGGCCAGCGCTTCCGCCTCCTGCGCGCTGCGGCAGCGGGCAATCATGTTGATATCTGCGCCGGCGATAAAGTTATCGGCTTTGGCGGAGATAAATACCACGCCGCGCACCGACTTATCGTCGCGTATCTGGCGTATCAGTCCCCGCACCTGATTGCCGAACTCGGCCTTCAGGGTATTCATTTTTTCACCCAGGGCATCGATGGTAATCACCGCGATGTTGTCCGCACGGACCTCAAGCTTAAAAGCGGAAACCGTATCCATTATTCAGCCTCCACAATCATCGCCGCGCCCAGACCGCCTGCCGCGCAGGCCGTCACCAGACCAAATCCCCCTCCCCGTCGCCGCAGCTCATGCAGCGTCTGGGTGATCATCCGCGCGCCAGTGGCGGCAAAGGGATGACCGTAGGCGATAGAGCCGCCGAGGACGTTAAATTTACTCTCATCCACCTCACCGGTGGCTTGCGCACGCCCCAGCACCTCGCGGGCAAAGCGGTCGCTTGCCAGACACTGAAGATTGGCCAGCGTCTGCGCGGCGAAAGCTTCATGCATATCGATAAGCGTGAGATCCGCCAGCGTCAGGCCAGCGCGCTCCAGCGCCAGCGGCGTGGACCATGCGGGCCCCAGCAGCATATCCTGCCAGACGTCGATGGCGGTAAAGGCATAGCTGCGCAGATAACCCAGCGGCGTCAGCCCCAGCTCTTTGGCCCGCGACTCGGTCATCAGGATCACCGCCGCCGCGCCATCCGTCAGCGGCGTGCTGTTGGCGGCGGTAACGGTGCCATGTTTACGGTCGAAGGCCGGGCGTAACTTTTGGTAATCTGCGAGGGTTGAATTTTTACGGATGTTGTTGTCCTGCTCCAGCGGCTGGCGGAAGGGGGGCGCATAGGCGGTCATCACCTCCGCGGACAACTTTCCCTCTTCCCAGGCTTTAGCCGCCAGCTGATGTGAACGATGCGCCAGCGCATCCTGTTGTTCCCGGCTGATCCCCCAGCTTTTCGCCATCTGTTCGGCGGTATCGCCCATCCGTAAGCCGGTTGAATATTCCGCCACCGCCGGGGGGACCGGTAGCAGGTCGCGCGGCCGCAGGCGGGAAAACAGCTTCAGTTTCTGGCTCAGCGTGCGGGCTTTGTTCGCATCGACCAGCGCGCGGGCCAGCGTTTTGCTGACGCCGACAGGCAGCACAGAGGAGGAATCGGCACCGCCGGCGATACCGGCGCGGATGGTGCCGGCCATCAGGCTTTCAGCGACATTCGCCACGGCCTGGAAGCTGGTGGCGCAGGCGCGACTGACGCTGTAGGCGTCGGTGTGCACGCTCATTCCGGTACCGAGCACAATTTCCCGGGCGATATTCGGCGCCTCCGGCATCTGCACGACCTGACCGAAGACCAGTTGCTCAATGGCTTCCACAGGAATGTCGCTGCGCGCCAGCATTTCGCCAACCACCATTTTTCCTAAATCAACGGCAGGAACGCCATGAAATGCCGTCGCCTGACGCGCAAACGGCGTGCGTAACCCTGTGACAATGGCAATGCGATCGCCCTGACGGGTGATAAGCGGTAATGCCTGACTCATAACTCTCCCCTGTTAACCAAGACAACCAAGTGGTCTGACCTGATAGCATTGTTAACTAATTTTTTACATTAAGCCAATCGGGGAAGCGAAAAATTGCGAGCCAAAACACATTGAACAGAAAAGATAACGCCCCGTTCACGGGGCGCTAAGCGGAGGGATTAACGCAGACCCAGCTGGAAGATGAGGGATTCGGCTTCACAGCTAAACACAAAATCGATATCCAGCTTTACGCCGCCGTCAACGTCGGCGAAGACGGGATTAATTTTGCACGGTTCAGATTCCACACTGCGGGCTTTTTCGCTCAGCGCGGCGAGCATTTGCTCTGCTTCCGCGCGGTTGGCGAATACGCGGCTGTATGAGGCGGTGCAGTCGGTGTTGTCGACAATGGTCCCAACATCCATACAGCAGCAAACCGGGGTTTCATCAGCGCTACATTTACTCATCGTAGATTTCCTCTGGATATGCACCTGCGGTGCCAGACAATTAATGTGCCTATTTTACGCCCGCCCTCCGGTTTGCCTCCAGCCGATAATCGCTATCACGGCGTTAAGTGACAGAAATCACACTTAAAAATGATCTAAAACAAAAATCACCTTTTCTCCGTCGCCTTCCCCCCGACAATTTTGCCAGCTGGATCGCGTTTCTGTTATCACAATTGAAAAACTTCATAAACAAACTTGCAACAACTCATCTGGTCAGACCTATACTCAGCGCACTGGTCTGATTTCTCTGTTGTACCGCAGACCCTACACTTCCGCGCTTCTGTTACGGCATGTAACATAGTTTAAAAAAAAATAACTCAATGAGGTTATGGGCATGAGCCAGAAAACCCGCTTTACCCAATCTGCCCTTGCAGTGGCTGTCGCACTTGTTTCCACCCAGGCCTGGTCAGCAGGCTTCCAGCTCAACGAATTCTCTTCATCAGGGCTGGGTCGGGCCTATTCCGGTGAAGGGGCTATCGCAGACGATGCAGGCAATGCCAGTCGTAACCCGGCATTAATTATGATGTTTGACCGTCCGACTATGTCGGCGGGCGCCGTTTTTGTCGACCCGGGCGTCAATGTCTCCGGGACTTCCCCCACCGGCAAAAGCCTGAATGCGGACAATATCGCCCCGACGGCGTGGGTACCCAACTTCCACTTTGTCGCGCCGATTAACGATCAGTTCGGCTGGGGGGCGTCCATCACCTCCAACTACGGCCTGGCAACAGAGTATAACGATGATTATGCGGCCGGCAGCATGGGCGGTAAAACCGACCTGACTACGGCTAACTTCAACCTGAGCGGCGCCTATCGCCTCGACAGCAACTGGAGCTTTGGCTTAGGTTTCGATGCGGTCTACGCTAAGGCGAAGATCGAGCGCTATGCAGGCGATCTGGGCCAGATTGTCGCTGGCTCTGGCGCGCTGCCGCCGGCGCTGGCAGGCCAGGTGGCGAAGATCCCAGCCGACACGCAGATCGCCCATCTTAACGGCAATGCGTGGGGCTTTGGCTGGAACGCCGGTATCCTCTATGAGCTGGATAAGAACAACCGCTACGGTTTAACCTACCGTTCCGAGGTCAAGATCGATTTCGACGGTAACTATCGCAGCAGTCTGCCAGCGGCCTATAACCAGATCCTTGGCAACTTCGGTCTGCCGGCGGGTACTAACGGCCAGACCACCGGCGGTTCACTGACCCTTAACCTGCCGGAAATGTGGGAACTGTCGGGCTATAACCGCGTGGCGCCGCAGTGGGCGGTCCACTATAGTCTGACCTACACCAGCTGGAGCCAGTTCCAGGAGCTGAAAGCCACCGGCAGCAACGGCCAGACGCTGTTCTATAAAGAGGAAGGCTTTAAGGACGCCTACCGCGTAGCGCTGGGGACGACCTATTATTACGACGATAACTGGACCTTCCGCACCGGTATCGCCTTCGACGACAGCCCGGTACCGGCCAACAATCGCTCCATTTCCATTCCGGACCAGGACCGCCTGTGGCTGAGCGCGGGTACCACCTACGCGTTCAACAAGGATGCGTCGGTTGACGTCGGGATTTCCTATATGCACGGGCAGCATGTGGAAATCAAGGAAGGCCCGTATACCTTCCGCTCCGAAGGGACCGCCTGGCTGTACGGCGCCAACTTCAACTACCGCTTCTGATAAGCAGCGCGCAACAAAAAAGGGTGAACATCATGTTCACCCTTTTTTTATTCGCAGATTACTGTGAATCGATATCTTTCAGTTCATCCTGAATGGCCTGGGCGTTCGGATTGTCCGCCGGGGTCAGCTTACCGCCGTTGGCGATAAAGTCATGACGCTGGAAGTAAGCTTCACGCACCAGAATGTAAGGATCGGAAGACTGACGCAGCAGGCCGTCGGAATCCAGCAGTTGAGCGCGTGTCTCAATCCCTTCTACCGCCCATTTGCCGATCGACATCGGCCAGGTCAGCCAGGAGAGCACCGGATAGAGGCCATCGGCCATATCGCCGCCTTCGTCACGCAGGGTAAAGCTGCCGTAGAATGGCAGTTGCACATACGGGCCATAGCCGACGCCATAGTGGCCGAGCGTACTGCCGAAACGATGCGGTTCAACGCGCTGCAGCTGCGGATTAGCCATCCCGGCGACATCGATCAGCCCCCCCATCCCGAGGATGGTGTTCAGGAAGAAGCGGGTAAAGTGGACCATACCTTTATACGGGTCGCCCTGCAGGAAGGAGTTCACCATCACCGCCGGCTCTTCCAGGTTGCTGGTGAAGTTGCTTAAGCCATTGCGCGCCGGCTGCGGAACATAGTCACGCCATGCCACCGCGACGGGACGAAGCACGTAAGGATCAACCACGTTAAAGTTGAAGTCAAACATCGTGCGGTTAAACCCTTCTAACGGGTCTGAGCGCCCCTGCGGCCGATCGCCAGAGCTGGAACTGGCACATCCCACCAGCAATGTGGCGCCAAGCGCAAGCGCCGACAGGCGATAATTCATAGATGTCTCCCTGGTTTTTATGGCTATCGCGAGTTGCCATCCATGACGGAAAGACAACGTTTCCGCCCGTACAGATGTGAGCGATTGTAACAGCACGTTGAACGATGTCTATATCACCCAAGTTGTTGATTTGATCATAGCCTGGGAATAACGAGATCGCGGGGCTCCTATTCTAGCGGAGCGACAAAAATCTGACGTTACCATTTTTGCGATTTCAGAGTATGCCCAGCCAGACGCCAGGTAAAGCCGCTACGCTATTACTATACAGAGTGATAGCGAGGGCCACGAAATGGATGAACTTGATGATAACAAATTAAAGCCAGCGGACGACGAACGTGAGGTCGAAAGTGAAGAAAAGCAGCGCGGGGAGGAGATAGAAGTGGATGAAGACCGTCTTCCCTCGCGGGCGATGGCGATCCATGAACATATTCGTCAGGAAGGGGAAAAAGAGATGGAGCGCGATGCGCTGGCCCTGCTGTGGTCTGCGATTGCGGCCGGTCTGTCGATGGGCGCCTCGTTGCTGGCGAAAGGGATTTTTCACGTCAAGCTGGAGGGGATCCCGGGAGGGTTTTTACTCGAGAACCTCGGGTATACCTTCGGCTTTATTATCGTGATTATGGCCCGCCAGCAGCTGTTCACGGAAAATACGGTCACCGCCGTACTGCCGGTGATGCACAATCCCACCCCCGGAAACGTCGGTTTACTCATGCGGCTATGGTCGGTGGTGCTGGCGGGCAATCTCATCGGCACCGCGGTGGCCGCATGGGCCTTCAATTATATGCCTGTTTTTGATGAGCCGACCCGCCAGGCCTTCGTCAGCATCGCCGAAGATGTGATGAAAAACAGCCCGACGGAGATGTTTGCCAATGCGATTATTTCCGGCTGGCTGGTCGCCACCATGGTCTGGATGTTTCCCCTCGCCGGCGCCGCCAAGATCGTGGTGATCATTCTGATGACCTGGCTTATCGCCCTGGCGGATACTACCCATATCGTGGTGGGCTCGGTGGAGATCCTTTATCTGGTGTTTAATGGAAGCCTGCCCTGGAGCGACTTCATCTGGCCTTTCGCCCTTCCGACGCTGGCGGGTAATATCTGCGGCGGGACCTTCATCTTCGCACTGCTGAGCCATGCGCAGATCCGTAACGACATGAGCAACAAGCGAAAAGCGGAAGCCCGCGCGCAGGCCGCTGCAAAAGCCAAAATGCCGACCGGGCATAAAAAAAGCGCTTAGAATGGCGAGGGTTTAAGCAGTCAGACGGTATAGCTCTTACTCAGGCGGGCGAAAAACGCTATACTCGTGCCGCCTTGTCCCCTTAGTTAAATGGATATAACGAGCCCCTCCTAAGGGCTAGTTGCAGGTTCGATTCCTGCAGGGGACACCATAACCCTCCTGCTTTATGTCGGATCCACGCCGACTTTTGATGGTTTTTCTGCAGCTCCTGTAGACTGTCTACTCAAGGTGGTACCGACCTGATCATCAATGCCCCCTTCCTGTTAACGCACAAAGTGATTTATTTATAGATATAAAACCTGTGGCGCCATTCCTCTTTTTAAAAAGAGGAAAACACCAGTTATAATTTTGCGACTAAAATGAACAACTCACAGGAAAAGAGGAGTTGTAAAACGTAATGACATCGTCAGCAGCGACCGCACGAAAAGCATACTGCTCACTCCCGACAGACATTCAAAATATTGATATTCACGATCATAAAAACATAGTTTTCTTGCCCTGACAGGTATGACCTAATGAACAGGCCATCAGACTCATCTATTTTTACCGCAACGCGTTAACACTCACCTAAATCATCACCGCGGTATTAGTATTCAAGTTTCGTTCGCATCGCCTGCTGGCCTCCCATAATCACATTATTATTACCTTTGCCTGTGTAAGCCTGACCTTAGCTATCGTCCTGATTGTTGGATTTTCCTCAATCCACCTGTATGAACCAACGATTCGCTTAGCCAGTAATATAATGGCTTACATATGGACGTTCTTTTTTTCCACGACGATGGCATTAACCCGCTTCAGAAATATATTCAGGACAGGAGTCTATTTTTACTACTTCGTTTATATCTTAACCTTCTCTTTCTTAACAACCGCAGATGTCGCTAGCGAGAACACAGGGTATAAAGCGAGGCTTTTCGAAACGCTGGGCACTCTGATCTTTATTATCATTATTTTCCTTAATGCGTTTAATCTTTATCAATTATCCAACAATAAATATGAGAATGCCTATCAGAACTCGATTCGTGATTATCTGATGCAGCTGTATAACCGCCGTTATTTTTACCTTGTGCTGATAAAAAATGCAACGGGTCTCTGTGCAAAACCATTGTCTAAATTGTTATGCGACATCGATCATTTCAAGCGCATCAATGACAAATATGGTCACTTTCAGGGAGATCTTGTTATTCAGTATGTGGCCGGGGTTCTTCAGGATCAGGTTCGCAGAGATGATATTGTGGCCAGAACAGGCGGCGAGGAATTTGCGCTATTACTGTCTGACGTGGGCCAACAGCAGGCGCAACTCATCGCCGAGCGGACCCGCCAGACCATTATCAACCCAGGCGACGTCAGCAGCAGGGTTAAACTGCCCGAAAGCGTCACGATCAGTATCGGTCTTGCCACAACGGAGGATCCTAAAACGTTATAGAATGAATGACTTAACCGTGCCGACGGCGCCCTGTACCAGGCAAAAAAAGCAGGTAGGAATTGCGTGGTTGCCTGGCAGAAGCCCTCCTGCACTCTATAGCCTCGACAATTAACCGACAGCAACACGCTTTATGCGTACAATATCGCGTGGCCTGGTCGTTAACCTGCCGCCCAGCCGATGCAACACTCTCTGGACAACAAAGGAGCCAGGCGTTGATATGAAACAGATCACCCTTAGCGATATGCAGCAGCAGAGCGAAGCGGCGGCCAGTTCCCCGCGCTTACGTGCCCATCGCAATTTTCACCCTGAGCTGAGCGACCCGGTGCAGCGTCTGGCTATCGCTATGGAACCCGGCACCTATATCCGCCCGCACCGGCACCGACATACCTTTGAACTTTTGCTGCCGCTGAAAGGCCGCTTTGTGGTGCTAAATTTTGATGATCATGGCGCGATCACTAACCGGGTGGTGCTGGGTGAAACCTGCATGGCACTGGAAATGGAGCCTGGCACCTGGCATACGGTGCTCTCACTCGACGCTGGTGGGATGGTATTTGAAGTCAAACAAGGCGCTTATCAACCGCTTGCTGAAATCGACACTATGGACTGGGCGCCAGCAGAAGGTCAGCCGGGTACCGCGGAGATGATGGCCTGGTATGCCATCGCGCAGCCAGGAGATCGCTATCCCTCTGTAACCCGTTAAGCTTGGCCGCCGCAAACGGATGCCGCGAGCATCCGTTTGCGTTATCCCTGTCGTCCAGGCATTGATCTCAAGATCCACATTCTCTTCATGATGCGTTCCCTCTCGTCGAGGTCGTTAATAAAAAAACAAAAAAAGTGTTGTATTCAGGCGCTAAGCAAACTATTTTTCTCGAGCGAAATAAATGATAGGATTACACAATCAAGTGAATGGCTGACGTAACAATAAGAATAATCATCTTATTGATATAATATTCTCAACATGAATGAATTTCATCAATCAGACCAGCGACGTTAACAAAAAAAAGCACATGACCATCAGATTTTCATTGCTAATACTGACCGCTATTTTTCTGCAATAAACAATCCTTATGAATATAACAGAACGGAATATCTGGAAATTAAATAATTTACCGCCAATGGAGTATTGTTCCCTTTCCCGGGCGCAAAAATTATTAAACTGTGAAATTGAAGACATTCTTCACTGGCATGATATCGGTGCGATCAATCTATGCCTGAAGCTTAACCCGACGCGGGGAACACTAAAACTCGCCGTCCTTTCTCATCAGGAAAAAGAGGTAACCAACACATTTAATCCACTCAATTCATCTGAGACGCTGGAAACCTACTGGTCGCCACACTCCCATATCCATAGCATTTTGCGGATTGATGGCGATATTCCCGTCATGGAAACCCAGAGCGGGAATACCGTCACGCAGTTCAACGTCAAGGTCACAGCTTCAGGACTCTGGCATCCGCACAGCCGGAATTTAATGGCGTTGCTGGAGGCGCCTAACGATATTCATCGTGAAAACAGGTTCAGCATGATGCTGCCTGAGAAACCGTTTGTTTATTGTCACTTCATTCCGCAGGAAGCCGAAAACCCCATCCTGTCATTGAATCGGCTCTATATTACCAGTCAGGCAATTGAGAAAATATTTGCCCATAGCATTAGCGCCCGACCGATGGATGTCACAAAAAATCCGCTACGGCAACAAACCGGTTATATCCATCAGGAATTAACTTCACTTCCGCAAAGTGAGGTACTGCTGGAATTTATCCACGATCTTATTCTGTCCCATACTTTATTTAATGTGAAATTGCAGACAATGGCTGAGCCAGACAAGACCCAGCTCTTTCATCACGTGCTGGAAAGGCTTAAGGAGGAAGTCATGCTTAGAGAGAATGCCCTGCCCGACGAGGCCGACACCAGCAACGCAGCCCATCGTTAATCCTGGCTCGCCGCCGAGCGACGCACGCCTTCAGGCAGGAGGCAGGCGGTTTTCCTGCTCAAGCGTTAGCGCAATCTCCCGCGCCAGGGCGATAAATTCGCGTGCCGCGGCGCTCTGCCACGCATCCCTGCGCTGGAGCAAACAGGCCGTTCGCTGCAGCAGCGCGGGTTCCAGCCCAATCGCCACCACATCATCATACTGCCCGGCGATCGCCGCCGGCAGCAGTGTCGCAAGGGGCGTTCGCCGAATGACCGACAGAACGGCGCCGATAGAGTTGGCCTCCATCTGCACGTCAGGTTCGAGCCGATGA
Source organism: Klebsiella sp. JN_Kp127 (assembly GCF_040062505.1). NCBI lineage: Bacteria > Pseudomonadati > Pseudomonadota > Gammaproteobacteria > Enterobacterales > Enterobacteriaceae > Klebsiella > Klebsiella sp. JN_Kp127. The sequence continues at coordinate 21,142 of NZ_JBEAHS010000001.1, read as the reverse complement.
CGACGACAATAACGATCGATCTGCTCCCGGGTGGCAAACTCGCTGCTCAGTAAAATCAGCGGCTGCGCGTCGAGCGCCTGCAGCCTGAGCGCGTTCTCTCTGGCCAGAGGATGCGTGCGGCTCACCACCAGTGCGAGGGTTTCCGTCAGCAGCGGCTGAACGACAATATCCGGGGAACGACTGTCGTCAAAGGCGATGCCGACATCCAGTTCATCCTGCAGCAACATCATTTCCATGCGCTCCTGGTTCATCTCCTGGATCAGCAATTTCACGCCGGGGTAGCGTCGATAGTAGTTTTCCACCAGCGGTCCCAGCATATAGGTGGTGAAGGTCGGCGTCATGGCAATGCGGAGTTTGCCGCGCTGCAGATCCTCAGCGTCATGCAGAGCGCGCCGCCCCTCCTCAAGATCGCGTAACGCCCGGCGGGCATACTCCAGCCAGATCTCTCCGGCATCGGTTAACCGGATATAACGGCCAGAGCGGTCGAAAAGCTGAACCTCCAGCATGGCTTCCAGCTGGCGGATCTGCTGTGACAGCGCCGGCTGGGAGACGTGCAGCGCCGCGGCGGCGCGGGTAAAGCCACGGTGTTCTGCCACAGCGATAAAGTAGGAAAGATGGCGCAGGAGCATCCGCTTACCTATAAGTAATTCAACTAGGGTTCATCATAAATAAGTCTTTTAACTTATGAAACAAGTTACGTACCCTCTACGCACGACCCGTTGCCTCTTTTACCTTGAACATCATCTTATGCAGGAGTGACTATGTCCGCTCACGATCGCTATCTCCAGCGCGCCTTAGCGCTGGCAAAACACAACACAACCCACGGTGGTCGCCCCTTTGGCGCCGTGATGGTGCGCCATAACGAGGTTGTCGCCGAAGCCGTCAATACCTTTCATCTGAGCGGCGACCCAACGGCGCATGCCGAACTGAATGCCGTTCGCGATATTGCCGCCAGGCTGGGAAGCGAAGTTCTGCGCGAATGCGTTATTTACGCCAGCGGACAGCCTTGTCCGATGTGTCTTAGCGCACTCTATTTAACCGGCGTGCGGGAAGTATTTTTCGCCAACAGCAATCAGGACGGAGAGCCTTTTCAGCTATCTACCGCCGCGATTTATCAGCAGTTGCAGCAGCCGCTGGCGCAGCAGACGTTGCCGATCCATCATCGCCCCCAGCCGGAGGGGCTGGCAGTTTATCAGCGGTGGGCGGAACAGCAGCCATGAAAGCCGTGTTGCGACAGAATCTGACGCTGGGGATCCTGGTGCTGATCGGCATAAATATGCGGCCGCTGCTCACCTCCATCGGCCCTTTGCTTCCGGAGATCCGCGCCGCCAGCGGGATGAGCTATACCCTAGCCGCGCTACTGACCGCCCTGCCGGTGGTAGCGATGGGCGTGCTGGCGCTGGCCGGCGGCTGGGTCGATCGTCATGTCGGTCAAAACCGTAGCATTGCGCTAAGCCTGCTGATTATCGCGGCGGGCGCCCTGTTGCGGGAAATCGCCCCGAATAGCGGCCTACTGCTCACCAGCGCCCTGGCCGGAGGCGTTGGCATCGGCATCATCCAGGCTGCCATCCCGGCGGTGATTAAGCGCTTATTCGCCCGACGGACGCCGCTGGTAATGGGGCTATGGTCAGCCGCGCTAATGGGCGGTGGCGGGTTAGGCGCCGCGTTAACGCCGTGGCTGGCGTCGCACAGCACAGCCTGGCGGGATGCGCTGGCCTGGTGGGCGCTCCCCGCCCTCCTCGCCCTGCTCAGCTGGCTGGCGATTTGCCGGCACCTGCCCCGTGCTCCGCATCAGACCAGCGCCGCCCCCCGGGTAGCGATTATTGGCCAGCGCCGCGCCTGGACGCTGGGGCTCTATTTCGGACTGATCAATGCCGGCTACGCCAGTCTGATCGCCTGGCTGCCGCCCTATTATATGCAGCTTGGCGACAGCGCCCAGTACAGCGGCTCGCTGCTGGCGTTGCTGACGGTTGGGCAAACCGCGGGCGCGCTGCTGCTGCCGGCGCTGGCTCGCCAGGATGACCGGCGCCAGCTACTGCTGTGTGCTCTGGCGCTCCAGCTGATTGGCTTCTGCGGCTTCATCTGGCTGCCGCAGCACTTCTCCGCGCTCTGGGCTCTCGCCTGCGGCGTCGGTCTGGGCGGCGCGTTTCCCCTGTGCCTGGTGCTGGCCCTCGATCATGCCGGACAACCGACGGTGGCCGGCCGGCTGGTAGCCTTTATGCAGGGTATCGGATTTATTATCGCCGGCCTGTCGCCCTGGCTTTCCGGCCTGCTGCGTAGCCTGAGCGGGAACTACACCCTTGACTGGTCCTGGCATGCGCTCTGTGTCCTGTTACTCATGGCGATCACGCTGCGCTTTATCCCGGCACACTACCCTGCCGAGTGGCGACAGCGCGCCTCTGATCTGCATTAAACCGGTGGCGCGTGGCAACGTGAATGCCGCGCGCCAAGCCTGACTAGCCCCGCTAATCGCCCTGATGAGAAACCCGTTTTCGCAGCGTCGCTGGCGCTAAATTTATTACCGGGCGAAATTAATGTGTCGCCGAATCACGACACTCGTAAGTAACTAAAAATTAATAAAAAAATGCCTCTTGTTTCCCTGATTTTTTAGGCGTACATTAGCGCCATCTGGAGCACTTAACGCACAGAATTGCGAGCTGCCGCAGGGTGAGATTTCACCAGCGACAGCCCTTGAAAAACAGAACAATTAATTCATTTGAACGTCGCATAAGCGCGTGGAGTGATGAGTCGTGAAATACTTCTTTATGGGCCTCTCTTTTATGGTCATCGTTTGGGCCGGTACTTTTGCCCTGATGATCTAGACTGCAGCGGTGTCAAAAAAAACGGGAGCCCAGAGGCTCCCGTTTTTGTTATAGCGTATTCGCCGAAGCGCTAGCTCGCGGCGGGCAGCAAGCCATCCGCGCGGAACATCGCCTTAATGCCGCGGATCGCCTGACGCGTCCGGTCCCGGTTCTCGATCAGCGCGAAGCGGACATGGGTATCGCCATAATCGCCAAAGCCAATCCCCGGAGAAACGCAAACCTTCGCTTCGTTAAGCAGCTTTTTCGCAAACTCCAGCGAGCCCATGTCGGCATAAGGTTCCGGAATTTTCGCCCAGACGTACATGGACGCTTTCGGACACTCCACCATCCAGCCGGCCTCATGGAGCCCTTTCACCAGCACATCGCGGCGGCGCTTATACTGTTCAGCGATATCCCGCACGCATTGCTGATCGCCCTCCAGGGCAGCGATCGCCGCCACCTGCAGCGGCGTAAACGTGCCGTAGTCATGGTAGCTTTTGATGCGGGCAAGCGCGTTCACCAGGGTCTTATTACCGACCATAAAGCCAATGCGCCAGCCGGCCATGTTATAGCTTTTCGACAGGGTAAAGAACTCGACGGCGACATCGCGCGCGCCGGGCACCTGCATGATGGAGGGCGCTTTCCAGCCGTCATACACGATATCGGCATAGGCCAGATCGTGGACGACCAGGATGTCATACTGCTTCGCCAGGGCGACAACCTTTTCAAAGAAATCCAGCTCGACGCACTGCGCGGTCGGATTCGAGGGAAAGCCAAGGATCATCATCTTCGGCTTCGGATAGCTCTCGCGGATGGCGCGTTCCAGTTCGTTAAAGAAATCCACCCCTTCCACCAGCGGCACCGAGCGCACCTGCGCCCCGGCAATCACCGCGCCGTAGATATGGATCGGGTAGCTGGGGTTCGGCACCAGCACGGTGTCGCCATGATCCAGCGTCGCCAGCATCAGGTGCGCCAGCCCCTCTTTCGAACCAATGGTGACGATCGCTTCCGATTCCGGATCGATATCGACGTTATAGCGTTCTTCGTACCAGCGCGAAATAGCGCGACGCAGGCGTGGGATCCCCCGCGAGGTAGAGTAACCATGGGTGTCAGGCCGCTGGGCGACGGTGCAGAGTTTTTCCACGATATGCGGCGGCGTCGCGCCATCGGGATTGCCCATACTGAAATCAATAATATCTTCGCCGCGCCGGCGCGCAGCCATTTTCAGTTCGGCAGTAATATTAAAAACGTACGGGGGGAGACGATCGATACGCGTAAAACGGCGTTCAGGACTGGATTCAGCCATAGGTTCCTCTGATTAACGTTAGCGCCCGGACCGTCCGAGCGACGCTGCCGCTGTTGCGGCTCGTTTAGAAAATAACCTGAAAAAAATCACGTTGTCGAGTGCCCTGACGAAAAATAATCACTGGCGTTAAAAACGGGTATCGTCTGCGCTAAATACGGCAGTACGCTGCGGAATGAATACCGTTTTGTCTGCAAGTGGTAACATATTGATATCTTTTCTATCACGGGTATTTATCGTTTCTTCTGGCGTCTGGCGGTACATCGCCTCCCCACCCCTCAATCCCCTTTTAAAAGTGCGCCTTTTCCTCATTATTTTTCTGCGGCTGGTCTTCTGTCGTCAGGTTTTTTATCATGTCCTTTTCTGGCCACTGACGCGGCGCACCCATGCACGAAATCTTTACTATGATGCTGGCGGTCTATGATCGTGCGGCCCTGATGCTTATTTGCCTGTTTTTTCTCATTCGCCTGCGCCTGTTCCGCGAACTGTTGCATAAGTCGGCGCATACGCCGAAAGAGCTGCTGGCTGTCACCGCCATTTTCTCGCTGTTCGCGCTCTTCAGTACCTGGTCCGGTGTGCCGGTGGAAGGATCGCTGGTAAACGTGCGCATCATCGCCGTGATGTCCGGCGGGATCCTGTTTGGTCCCTGGGTGGGGGCCATTGTCGGGGTGATTGCCGGTGTGCACCGCTATCTGATTGATATTGACGGCGTGACCGCCGTGCCCTGCTTTATCACCAGCATCATCGCCGGCCTGCTGTCGGGGTTGATTAACCGCAAAGTGGCCCGCGATCAACGCTGGAAAATCGGCATTCTGGCCGGAATGGTCTGCGAGACTCTGACCATGATCCTGGTGGTGATCTGGGCCCCTTCCCTCAGCCTCGGCGTGGATATTGTTTCGAAAATTGGTATCCCGATGATCCTCGGCAGCGTCTGCATCGGTTTTATCGTGCTGCTGGTGCAGAGCGTGGAAGGGGAAAAGGAGGCCAGCGCCGCGCGGCAGGCGAAACTGGCGCTCGACATTGCCAACAAAACCCTGCCGCTGTTCCGTCAGGTCAACAGCGATTCTCTGCGCCAGGTTTGCGACATTATCCGCCGCGACATTACCGCCGACGCGGTGGCGATCACCAATACGGAACACGTGCTGGCCTACGTGGGCGTCGGTGAAGCCAACTATCAACATCATAACGATGTCATCAGTCCCACCACCCGACAGGCCATCCGTTATGGAAAAATCATTATTAAAAACAATGATGAAGCCCACCGCACGCCGGAGATCCACTCCTTGATGGTCATTCCGCTGTGGGAAAAAGGGGTGGTCACCGGTACGCTAAAAATCTATTACTGCCACGCCCATCGCATCACCTCGACGCTGCAGGAGATGGCGATAGGCCTGTCACAAATCATCTCCACCCAGCTGGAGGTTTCCCGCGCCGAACAGCTACGGGAGATGGCCAACAAAGCGGAGCTGCGCGCTCTGCAAAGCAAGATTAACCCGCACTTTTTATTCAATGCCCTGAACGCGATCTCCTCCTCGATTCGCCTTAATCCGGACACCGCGCGCCAGCTCATTTTTAATCTGTCGCGCTATCTGCGCTATAACATCGAATTAAAAGACGATGAGCAGATTGATATCAAACGAGAGCTGTATCAGATCAAAGATTACATCGCCATTGAACAGGCGCGATTCGGCGACAAACTGACGGTTATCTATGATATTGACGACGACGTCAGCTGCGTGATCCCAAGCCTGCTTATCCAGCCTCTGGTGGAAAATGCCATTGTGCACGGCATTCAGCCGTGTAAAGGGAAAGGCGTGGTGACGATCGGCATCAATGAGTGCGGTAATCGGGTTCGCATCAGCGTTCGCGACACCGGCAACGGCATCGATCCCGCCGTGGTCGCCCGCGTGGAAGCCGATGAAATGCCGGGTAACAAAATCGGCCTGCTCAACGTTCATCATCGGGTGAAACTTCTCTATGGCGAGGGGCTGCATATCCGCACCCTGACGCCAGGAACGGAGATCGCTTTTTATGTCCCCAATCACTCTACGCCGCAGGCGCTGACGGAGTCTCTGTTGTCATGAGCGGAGAAAAGATGAAAGTTATCATTGTGGAGGATGAGTTTCTGGCCCAACAGGAACTCTCCTGGCTTATCAACACCCACAGCCAGATGGAGATCGTCGGCAGCTTTGACGACGGACTGGACGTGCTGAAATTTCTCCAGCACAACAAGGTCGACGCCATCTTTCTCGATATCAATATTCCATCGCTGGACGGCGTTCTGCTGGCGCAGAACATCAGCCAGTTCGCCCATAAGCCTTTTATCGTCTTTATCACCGCGTGGAAAGAACACGCCGTGGAAGCCTTTGAGCTGGAGGCGTTTGACTACATTCTGAAGCCCTACCAGGAGTCGCGCATCATCAATATGCTGCAGAAGCTGACCGCCGCCTGGCAGCAGCAAAATAACGCCGCTTCCGGGTTAACCAGCGTGGCGCCTCGGGAAAACGACACCATCAATCTGATAAAAGATGAGCGGATCATCGTCACCAGCATTCATGATATCTATTATGCCGAGGCGCACGAGAAGATGACCTTCGTCTACACTCGCCGGGAGTCATTCGTCATGCCGATGAACATTACCGAATTCTGCAGCAAACTGCCCACCGCACATTTCTTTCGCTGTCACCGCTCGTACTGTGTGAATCTCTGCAAAATTCGGGAAATTGAGCCGTGGTTTAACAATACCTATGTGCTACGCCTGCGCGACCTGGAGTTTCAGGTTCCGGTCAGTCGCAGTAAAGTGAAAGAGTTTCGCCAGCTGATGAATCTGTAGACGGCGGGGCTCCCCGCCTGGCCGGGCTACGACAGTAGCCCGGGAGGAATGCGCTTACAGCACCTGACCCAGCGTCTGACGCAGATGCGCGCCGGAGCCCAGCAGGCCTGGGTTGTCATGCACGATCAGGTAAACCGGGATATCCTGGACATAGGCTTTAAAACGACCTTTGTCCTCAAAACCGCCGCGGAAGCCGGAGGCTTTAAAGAACTCCAGGAAGCGCGGCACGATGCCGCCAGCGATATAGACGCCGCCAAACGTCCCCAGGGTCAGCGCCAGGTTTCCACCGAAGCGCCCCATAATGACGCAGAACAGCGACAGCGCCCGGCGACAGTCGGTGCAGCTATCCGCCAGCGCCCGCTCGGTGACCTCACGCGGCTGCAGGTTCTCCGGCAGTCGTCCATCCGATTTGACTATCGCGCGATAAAGGTTGACCAGACCAGGACCGGAGAGGACGCGTTCTGCGGAGACATGCCCTAGCTCAGCGCGCAGCTCTTCCAGAATAATGCCCTCTTCTTCGCTGTTCGGCGCAAAATCGACATGGCCGCCTTCGCCCGGCAGGCTGACCCAGCGCTTATCAACGTGTACCAGATGGGCTACGCCCAGCCCGGTTCCGGCGCCATAAACGGCGATCGGTTTGCCGGCTACCGGCGCGCTGCCGCCGAACTGGATCAGGTGCTCGGCTTTCAGCATCGGGATGGCCATTGAAACGGCGGTGAAATCGTTAATAATCTCAAGGTGCGCAAAGCCAAGGTTGCGCTTCATCTCGGCGATGGAGAAGGCCCAGGTATGGTTGGTCATCGCCACCCAGTCGCCGGTGATCGGGCAGGCGATAGCGATACAGCCTTCGCTGACCGTCACCTGATGCTCCTCGAGATAGACGCGCACCACCGCCTCCAGACTGGGATAATCGAGCCCGGAATAGGTCTTTGCACGAGAGATCTCTCCGCTCGCCAGATCACACAGCGCCAGGCGGGCGTTGGTCCCCCCGACATCTCCTACTAAAGCAAATTTTGTCATTCCGTTACGGCTCCGCTAAAGTCAAAATAAATCTTTTGGCACACTGTAAATTCATGGCGGCTTAACAACAACGTCCAACTCGCGGACGCCCCTTGTTTAGCGACACAGGTCACATTTAGTTTGTAATCAATGCAAAGTAGCCTATTAACGAGGCCACGGGTATCAGACGCCGCCTTAACTTTATCGTTTCAGCACCATTTGCATCGACGGTCCCCGCCGACAAAGGCAAAGTAGTGCTCCTGAACTTTAACAAGGACATTTTCATGCTCCATCCTCGCGCCAGAACAATGCTGATCCTGTCGGTGCCGGCTATCCTGATTGGCATCGCCTCTAGTCTGATCCTGATCGGCGCGATGAAGGTTGCCGCGTTGCTGCAGCGCATCCTGTGGAGCAATTTGCCTGTGCAGTTTGGAGTAAGCGCCGAGAACCCGCTGTGGATCATCGCCATTCTCACGGCGACGGGGATCGCGGTGGGCCTGGTCGTCCGTTACAGCCCGGGGCATGCCGGGCCGGACCCGGCGACCGAGTCGTTAATCGGCGCGCCCATTGCCACCGGCGCGCTGCCCGGGTTGCTGGCGGCGCTGATCCTTGGCCTCGCCGGCGGCGTCAGCCTCGGCCCGGAGCATCCGATTATGGTGGTGAATATTGCGCTGGCCGTCGCCGTCGGCTCCCGACTGTTCCCGCGGGTCAGCTCTCTTGACTGGACCATTCTCGCGGCCTCAGGCACCATCGGCGCCCTCTTCGGCACCCCGGTGGCCGCCGCGCTGATTTTTTCGCAAACCCTCAACAGCAGCAACGAGTCGCCGCTATGGGATCGTCTGTTTGCCCCGATGCTTGCCGCCGCCGCGGGCGCGCTGACCACCGGGCTGTTTTTCCACCCCCACTTCACGCTGCCGCTCCCACACTATAGCCAGATGCACTTCGTCGATATTGTCAGCGGCATGATCGTCGCCCTGATCGCTATCGCCGTCGGTATGGTCGCCGTCTGGTGTCTGCCGCGCCTGCACACGCTGATGCATCGCCTGAAAAACCCGATCCTGACGCTGGGCCTCGGCGGCTTACTGTTAGGGATCCTCGGGACCATTGGCGGACATTTAACGTTGTTTAAGGGGCTGGATGAGATGCAGCAGCTGGCCTTCAGCCAGACGCTGACAGCCTCGGATTATCTGCTCATCGCGCTGGTTAAACTGGCTGCGCTGGTTCTCGCCTCGGCCTGCGGCTTTCGCGGCGGGCGGATTTTCCCCGCGGTCTTCGTCGGCGTGGCGCTGGGGCTGATGCTGCATGCCCACGTGGACGCCGTGCCGGCGGCGATCACCGTCTCCTGCGCGATCCTCGGCATGGTGCTGGTCGTCACCCGCGACGGCTGGCTGAGCCTGTTTATGGCCGCCGTGGTGGTGCCGGACACCACGCTGCTGCCGCTGCTGTGCATTGTGATGCTCCCGGCCTGGCTGCTGCTGGCCGGGAGGCCCTTGATGATTGCCAGACACCATACCGACTAAACGCGGCTGTTTCGTTCCTCCAGCGCCTGCGTCACCGCGCGCAGGAAATCGGGAATATCCATTTTCGGCAGCATCACTTCCACCAGGGTGAGCGTATCGGAGGTGATGCTCTCCGCCATCGCCTCCCGTAGCTCATCGGTGTGCGTAACCCGCCAGCAGCGCGAGGCAACGTCCGGGGCGAAGGCTTCCGGCAGGCGTCGCCAGTCCCACAGGGCAATGTCATTGTAGCGCTGCTCCGGGCCGTGAATCGCCCGTTCCACGGTATACCCTTCGTTATTCAGCAGCAGAATAAGCGGATTTTGCTTATCGCGCAGAATAGAGCCCATCTCCTGAATCGTCAGCTGGGCGGCGCCATCGCCGACGATCAGCACCACCCGCCGCTCTGCCGCCGCGGTTTGCGCGCCATAGGCGGCCGGGAGGGTAAAACCAATCGAGCCCCACAGCGGCTGGACGATCAGCGACGCCTCTGACGGCAGCTTCAGCGCGGCAATGCCGAAGGCGGCCGTCCCCTGGTCGGCGAGAATAATATCGCCGGGACGCAGCGCCCCCTGCACCGTCGCCCAGAAATTTTTCTGCGTGAGTTCGCCGTCGGCCCCCTCCTCCACTTCCGGCGCCACGACCTGAGGCGCAGCCCACTCCGCCGCCAGCGGTGCGGAAAGGGTCATCAGCGCAGCCAGTGCCTGATCCATCGGCACGCCGCTGAACCAGTGATCGCCCACCCTGACCGCGAAGGGCTGGATCTCTATCGTCTTATCCCGCGCCAGATGCTGGGTGAATCCTGCGGTGATGGTGTCGGTGAAGCGCGTGCCGATGCAGATGATGGTCTCGGCGTTTTCGATGGCCTCCCGGGTCTGCGGCGCGCTGGCGATACCGCTGTAGGTGCCGACAAAACCTCTCTGCTGCTCATCGAACAGCCCCTTGCCCATTAGCATGGTGGCGTGGGCGACGGGGGTTTTCGCTACCCATTCCCGGAGCGTGTTTTGCAGGCCATAGCGTTGCGCGAGGAAGTCCGCCAGCAGGGAGATGCGTCGACTGCCCCGCAGCAGGCGGCTGGCATGCTCGCAGAATCCGGCGAGCTGGTTTTCATCCGCCGGAGCGGCCTCCACCAGCAAGCGCTGCGCTGGGGCAATCGCTGCCGCTCTGGCGACATCGGCCGGCAGCATCAGATAGCCAGGCCGATGATGCGTCAGCATATCGCGCAGAACACGGTCGATCTCATGGCAGGCGTTGCCGGCGGTCAGCAGCGCCTGGCTACAGGTGATCTGCTCGCTCATCCGCGCAAAATGGCGGAAATCGCCGTCGCCCAGGGTGTGATGCAGCAGTTCGCCCCGCTGCTGAGCGCCAGTGGAGGGCGCGCCGACGATATGTAATACCGGAATATGCTCCGCATAGCTGCCCGCCACGCCGTTCAGGGCGCTCAGTTCGCCGACGCCGTAGGTTGTTAGTAACGCACCGGCTCCCTTAATGCGTGCATAACCGTCAGCAGCATAGGCCGCATTGAGCTCGTTGGCGCAGCCGACCCACCCCAACGCATTGTGCGCAATGACCCGGTCGAGAAACTGTAAGTTGTAATCTCCCGGCACGCCGAACAAGCGGTCAATACCGCAGTCGACGAGGCGATCCAGCAGATAATCCCCAATAGTGTAAGTCGGTTGCATATCCATTTTCCTCATTTTGGCGCAGGTGTAATTTGAGTATTGAATAAGCGATCCGCCTGTCCAGAAAGGGGGCGATAAAGGCGGTGTAAAGCAATAATTACGCCGAAAAAGCGGTGTACTCCACGCAGAACATTGATTAGTGTAAACGTATACACACCCTGTTTTATCTGCGGAGGAAGAATGGTTTACCAGGCAAGTACCACGCGATATCAAACGATGGCCTATCGTCGCTGCGGCCGCAGCGGCCTTCAGCTGCCGGCAATTTCTCTCGGTCTGTGGCATAACTTTGGCGATGAAACGCGGGTGGAAACCAGCCGGCAGATGCTCCAGCACGCATTTGACCTCGGCATTACCCATTTCGACCTGGCCAACAACTATGGGCCGCCGCCGGGCTCGGCGGAGAGCAATTTTGGCCGCATCCTCAAAGAGGCGCTCCTGCCCTATCGCGATGAGTTGATCATCTCCACCAAGGCGGGCTACACCATGTGGGACGGCCCTTACGGCGACTGGGGTTCACGCAAATATCTGGTGGCCAGCCTTAACCAGAGCCTGCAGCGCATGGGGCTGGAATATGTCGATATTTTTTATCATCACCGCCCGGACCCGGAGACACCGCTGACGGAAACGATGCGCGCGCTTGATCACCTTGTCCGCCAGGGTAAAGCGCTGTACGTCGGCATCTCCAACTATCCGCTGGCCCAGGCGCGGGAGGCGGTGAAGATCCTTAACGATCTCGGCACCCCCTGCGTCATTCACCAGCCCCGCTACTCCATGTTTGAACGCGGCGTGGAAGAGGGGCTGCTGGATTTTTTGCAGACGGAAGGGGTGGGAAGTATAGCGTTTTCACCGCTGGCCGGCGGACAGCTCACCGACCGCTATCTCAACGGCATTCCGGCAGACTCACGTGCCGCCAGCAGCAGTCGTTTTCTGCAGCCGGAGCAGCTGACCAGCGCCAGATTAGAAAAAATTCGTCAGCTGAATACGCTGGCGGAAGCACGCGGGCAGAAGCTGTCGCAGATGGCGCTGGCCTGGGTGCTGCGCGAGGAGAAAGTCACCTCCGTGCTGATCGGCGCCAGCAAAACCGCCCAGCTGGATGACGCTGTCGGAATGCTGAAACATCGTCATTTCAGCGCCGAAGAGTGCGCCGCGATTGATGCCATCCTGGCGCTGTAAAGCAAATGTTACTTTAGCAAAAAGTGCTCTTTTCTGTGCTTTCGGAGTTCGTCCGATGCGATAGGTCTTTACCGGCCCGTAATATCACGTTAACAGGCCGCTTAGGGCCCCGATCGTGAAGGAGAAGAGTATGTTCAGGTCACTGATTCTGGCAGCAGTACTGCTGGCCGCAGCGCCATTAGTCGCTAACGCTGGTGAAATCACCCTGTTGCCATCGATAAAATTACAAATTGGCGATCGTGACAATTACGGTAACTACTGGGACGGTGGCAGCTGGCGCGACCGTGATTACTGGCGTCGTCACTATGAATGGCGTGATAACCGTTGGCATCGTCATGACAACGGCTGGCACAAAGGCTGGTACAAAGGCAGAGATAAAGCCTGGGAGCGCGGCTATCGCGCGGGCTGGAGCGACCGCGACGATCGCCGCGGCGGCTGGGGACGTGGTCCCGGCGGGCGTGGTCACGGTCATGGACATGGCCATCACTAACAGACGAAAAGGGGAGCCCATCGGCTCCCCTTCGCTTTATTCCGCATCGGGAGGCCATTAATCCACCCCGAGCAGCGATCCCACAATTAACCAGCCGTTCAGGCTCACCACAATCGCGACTATCGCCCAGCCGATGCCTCTCACCCAGCGGGTATTCACCAGGTCTCCCATTAGCTTTGCATTGCTGGTAAATATCAGCAGCGGTACCAGGGCAAGCGCAATACCAAAGCTCAGCAACACCTGACTCATCACCAGGATGCGCGTTGGATCCAGCCCCAGCAGAATAACGACAAACGACGGCAGCATGGTGACCGCCCGGCGAAACCACAGTGGAATATGAAAGCGAATGAAGCCCTGCATGACCACCTGACCTGCGAGAGTCCCCACCACCGTCGATGATAAACCTGCAGCGACCAGACTGAGGCCAAAGATGGTCGCCGCCGCATGGCTCAGCAGCGGCTCCAGCGTTCTGTAAGCCTGATCAAGATCGGCGACGCCGGTATGGCCATTGAAATGGAATGCCGCCGCGGCAGTCGCCATCATCGCCAGGTTGACGAACCCGGCAATGGTCATGGCGATCGCCACATCCCAGCGGGTCGCGTTATAGCGCTCTTTTCGCGTCCCGCCGTGCAGATGCTGGGTAAGCGAGGAGTGTAAGTAGATCACGTGCGGCATAATGGTGGCCCCCAGCACCCCGGCGGCTAAGAATACCGCCTCGCCGTTGGGCAGCGTAGGGATCGCCAGCCCTTTGGTCAGGGGAGCCAGCGCGGGCTGGGAAAAGATCAATTCAACGACATAGGCGACGGCAACAAACAGCAGCAAGCCGCCAATCACCTTCTCCAGCGGTTTTTGTCCGCGCCGCTGCAGCATCAGGATCAGGAAGGTCGCCACCCCGGTCAGCACCGCCCCTTGCAGAAGCGATACGCCCAGCACCAGCTTAAAGCCAATCGCAGCGCCAATAAATTCGGCCAGGTCGGTGGCCATGGCGATGATTTCCGCCTGCACCCAGTAAAACCACACTACCGGGCGCGGGTAATGGTCGCGGATCTGCTCGGCCAGGTTTTTACCGGTGGCAATGCCGAGTTTGGCAGAGAGCACCTGGATCAGCATTGCCATCAGGTTGGCCCATACCACCACCCACAGCAGCTGATAGCCAAAGCTGGCGCCAGCCTGAATATTCGTGGCGAAATTACCCGGATCGATATAGCCAATGGCAGCGACGAAAGCTGGCCCCATTAAGGCGAGCTTCACCTTGCGCGCGGCGCGACTACTGCTATTCTCAACGCGACTGCTAGTCATCTTCTGCCTCTGGAAATATAGCCTTTGCTATGTTTCATGCTATCAAAATGCGAATGATTATCAAGTTCATTTAGAATGGAGATAATGATTGCTGTGATAGGAGGGAACAATTGCTGGCCGGAAATGAAAAACGGGCGTCAGTAAACCCGATCGCGCCCGCTAGTAAGAGTAGTACAAGAATGCAACTTTTAAAACCTTTACGTAACATAACAAAAGTGGATGTTTGATCACTATTTTTGCCATTGGTCACAGTTCCTTGCAATAGTGTGCAATTGATCTCGTTTTCTTTAAAGCCGTTGCATAGAATGTGCACGGAAATTTAACCTGCCTCATATTTGGAGCAACTATGGACCGCGTCTTGCATTTTGTCCTCGCGATCGTTGTGGTGGCTATACTGGCCCTGTTGGTCAGTCATGACCGTAAAAAGATCCGTATTCGTTATGTTGTTCAACTGCTTGTCATTGAAGTCCTGCTGGCCTGGTTCTTCCTGAACTCCGATATTGGTCTGGGTTTTGTGAAAGGCTTCTCCGAGATGTTTGAAAAACTTCTCGGCTTTGCCAACGAAGGGACAAACTTCGTGTTCGGCAGCATGAACGACAAAGGTCTGGCCTTCTTCTTCCTTAAGGTTCTGTGCCCTATCGTCTTCATTTCCGCGTTGATCGGTATTTTGCAGCATATTCGCATCCTGCCGATTGTTATTCGCGCCATCGGTACCGTGCTGTCGAAAATCAACGGCATGGGCAAGCTGGAGTCCTTCAACGCCGTCAGCTCGCTGATCCTCGGCCAGTCGGAAAACTTTATTGCCTATAAAGATATTCTCGGCAAAATGTCACGCAACCGTATGTACACCATGGCGGCGACCGCGATGTCCACCGTATCGATGTCCATCGTCGGCGCATACATGACCATGCTGCAGCCGAAGTACGTCGTCGCGGCGCTGGTGCTCAACATGTTCAGCACCTTTATCGTTCTGTCGTTGATTAACCCGTACCGTGTGGAAGAGAGTGAAGAAAATCTGCAGATGTCGAATCTGCACGAAGGTCAAAGCTTCTTCGAGATGCTGGGCGAGTACATTCTGGCGGGCTTTAAAGTCGCGATTATCGTGGCGGCGATGCTGATCGGCTTCATCGCGCTGATCTCCGCGCTGAACGCCCTGTTCGCCACTGTGACCGGCTGGTTCGGCTACAGCATCTCCTTCCAGGGGATCCTTGGCTATATCTTCTACCCGGTCGCCTGGGTGATGGGCGTGCCGGCAAGCGAAGCGCTGCAGGTGGGCAGTATTATGGCTACCAAGCTGGTCTCGAATGAATTCGTCGCCATGATGGATCTGCAGAAAATCGCCTCGACGCTCTCCCCGCGCGCGGAAGGCATTATCTCTATCTTCCTGGTCTCCTTCGCCAACTTCTCGTCTATCGGCATCATCGCCGGGGCGATCAAAGGTCTTAACGAAGAACAAGGCAACGTGGTTTCTCGCTTCGGTCTGAAGCTGGTTTACGGCTCCACGCTGGTCAGCGTCCTGTCTGCTTCTATTGCGGCTCTGGTTCTGTAACAGACGCCTGTCATCTGAGCCGGGCGATGCCCGGCTTTTTTTTACCCGTCATTCGCCCAGCGGCTGAGGCTTGCCCACCAGGTAGCCCTGCAGATAATTCACCCCCAGCTCCAGCAAGCGCGCTTTTTGCGGTTCGCTTTCGACATATTCCGCCACCACGCTCATCTGTTTCGCCCGCGCCATCTCGACAATCGATTTCACCATAATGGCGTCCAGCGGGTCAGTGAGGATGTCGCGGACGAAGCAGCCGTCAATCTTGATGATATCGGCCTGCAGATGCTTCAGTCGTTCATAGTTCGCATATCCGGTGCCAAAGTCATCAATGGCGATGGCGCAGCCAAACGCGCGCAGCGCTTCAAGATTTTGCCGGCTGATGTCGGCATTGGAAAAGGCCTGCTCTTCAGTGACTTCAATAGTGATAAGGTCTGGTGAGACCGCATAGCGTTGAAACAGCGCGATAATCTGCGCGGCGCTATCCTTTTGCATCAGGGTTGCAGGCAGCAGATTGACCGAGAATCGCTGGCCAGCGTGCTGATGAAGCACGCTGAACAAGGTCTCCAGCACCAGCATGTCGAAACGTTGGCTGAGGTTAAACTGCACAATCAACGGGATAAACTGATCGGGCATAATGACGCTATCGCCACAGCGCATCCGGGTGAGGATCTCATGATATCCCTCCCCTTCCCTGTTCTGAATCGGTTGCGCATAGAGCATGAGCGCCCGCTCTTTGAGCACCTGCTTGACGCGCATGAGGAGGCGCACCTGCTCGGTGGTTTGATCCACCACCAGCTCCTGCTCCTCATCCAGCGCCAGCACCCGACGTTCGCTGCCCGCCTGTTCGGAAAGCCAGCTTAGCTGACCCAGCATCTGGTGAAGTCCCTCGCGCTGACCGTCGTCGCGCCCCCCGGCCGCGCCAAACTCTAGATCCAGCGGCTGATTGTGCCAGCTGAATTTTTTGTGGTTGAGAACCGCGACCATATGATGCAAACGGGATGAAGGCTCCGGTCCGTCAAGCACGAGGATCAGTTCGCTGCCCGGCACCTGGAAAACTTTATCCGCCTCCCCCAGCAGCGGTTGCAGCGCCCGAATAATCTGCCGTTTACAGTCCACCCCCATCATCAGGCCATAATGCCTGCTGAGAAAGTCGAGATTATGAATACGTAGGCTGCAGATAACCTGCTGCGGACAGCTTTGTAAATGGCTCTCCAGCGCGCGCAGGTTAGGCAAGCCAGTCAGCGGATCTTCTTCCGCCTGACTACGCCAGCGGCGTTTATTGCGATCGCTGCGGGCATAGGTGTCTGCCATATAAAACAAACAGATAGTAAAGGAGATCAACACTGACAGCACAAAGGATAATGAATACTCGCTTTGGACGCCCTGGAGAAAGTTTTTGTTATACACCACCAGTAAAAAAGCCGAGACCGACCATGAAATACGCAGCAACGCATGACCAATCCGGCTAATCCCGATAAAGTAGACGATAAAAATCACCGGAACTAAATAACCGGCAATAAATTCAGACTGATACGGCGCACACAATAGCGTTAATATCACCGCCAGCGCAATAAACCAATATAGCGTAAAGGAACGATATTTTGCTGCCAGCCACGGTAAACATTCCTGCCGCCAGAATCGTCGAGCGTAGCGTGGATTGATAATCATCCGCATTGGATAATATAAAAAGGTGGTAAAAATTAATGCTGCGCTGATTAAACTTTGAATATCTATTACGGTGTAAATCAACGGCATACTACCAAAATAGCTGGTAATAGATAGGGGAAACGCAAAATATTGTCCGGCGAGGTACATGGTGATTTTCAGCAGCACCGGCGCGAAGAACCCGCCCCAGAAGATCCGCGCCCCCATATGTTTCGCCGTTGGACCACAGCGCCAGCGCTTACCCACCAACAGTCTTAGAATAGCGCAGGAGACGAACACCGCAAACAGCTGACAAAAGAGTAAGATAAACGCCTGCGGTAGCGTTAATTTAATTATCAGGCTATTGGTAATGGCAAATGCGAGAATTAATGGTGCAATCGCATAGCGACCAAAGATAAAAATAACAGAAAACATTACGCTGATTGGCAGCCAGGCAATATAAATAAGATTGCCATCAATAACCGTTTGCGGTGAAATAAAACGAGCCAGCGGAATAGCGACTAAACAGACGATAAAGGCCAACAGAGTTTTTTTGATATTAATGTTAATTTTATCAACCATTATTGTTAATTAAAACTCCGGCAACCTCATTACGCTTAATGGGGGAAATGTTATGTTGCTTATTTAGGGCAAGCAAGGTGAATTATCAGGAAAAAGTCTGAAATTACTTTCGATTTTAATAGCTGGAGATTAACTGACGTAACCAGAAAGTGCTTTACATGAGAATAGATAAAAAAAACCCCCGCCGAAGCGAGGGTTCTGAATTTTGGTGGAGCTAAGCGGGATCGAACCGCTGACCTCTTGCATGCCATGCAAGCGCTCTCCCAGCTGAGCTATAGCCCCACAGGACCTCTTTATGAACCAAATCCGCTGGGTGCAGAATTTGGTGGAGCTAAGCGGGATCGAACCGCTGACCTCTTGCATGCCATGCAAGCGCTCTCCCAGCTGAGCTATAGCCCCGTAACGTAAAGCGTGTCGTGTTGACGGGCGGCATAATATGAATTCCTCGCTCAGGTGTCAACGGCAAAATTATCCTTCTCGATTCAATCGCTGAAAAAGCAGGCAACCTGCTGAGATTGCGAGCCTTATCGCAGCCAGAAGTTAAACAGGTCACCTTTTCCAGTAAAAGGATGCTATAACATGGACAGCTAATTCCCATACATTTACTCAGGAAATAGTATGCTCAAGGAACGAATGACACCTGAAGAAATCGCCCATCTGACCGGCTACAGCCGGCAAACTATCAATAAGTGGGTGCGGAAAGAAGGCTGGCAGACCTCTCCGCGGCCTGGCGTCCAGGGCGGTAAGGCGCGCCTGGTCCATGTCAATGAGCAAGTCAGGGAGTTTATCCGCAGCGCCCAGCGCGTGGCGGAGACGCCCGGCACCTATTCTCCCCACGACAGCGATCTGGAATCGCTGCTGCTGACCCTCTGTAAAGAACTCACTCCCAGCGAGCAGAAGCAGCTTATGTCGCTGCTGTTACGCGAGGGGATCACCGGGTTACTGCTTCGGTTAGGGATCCGCGATCGGTAAACCATGATGAAACTAAAAGATAAAATGACGCCCGCAGAGCTTGCCGACTGCCTGGGGCTGGCGAGACAAACGATCAATCGCTGGGTTCGTGAGAAGAAATGGCGCACGGAAACGATACCCGGCGTCAAAGGAGGCCGAGCGCGGCTGGTGGTCATCGACCAACCGGTGCGCGAGTTTCTGACGAACATTCCCGCCAGACGCCATCTGTTTAGCGACAATCATCTCGCGGAATCGCCAGGCGCTTACCTGGTCAATGAAGCGGACGCGATCTGGCGGCAAATCACAGAAACCCTGCAACTGATGACTCCGGCAGAACAGCTGCAGCTCCGCGACCTGCTGGCCCGGGAAGGGATTAGCGGTTTTCTTGCCCGCCTCGGCATCGCCAGCCCGGTGTAACAGACAAAAAAAACGGCAGGGGTATCCTGCCGTTTTATCATCCAGGTCCCCGTCAGGACGCCTGGCCTTCGCGCTCAACGATAAAAGCCAGCGCTTTATTGATACGCTCTACGCTACGGGACTTGCCGATTGCATGGACGGTAACGTCAAGCGCAGGAGACTGCCCTGCACCGGTAACGGCCACGCGCAGCGGCATACCGACTTTACCCATGCCCACTTCCAGCTCATCAGCGGTCGCCTGAATCGCGTGGTGGACGTTTTCCGCCGTCCAGTCGCTAATCGCCGCCAGCTTGTCGCGGACGACTTCCAGCGGCTGACGCGCTACCGGACGCAGATGTTTCTTCGCCGCGTCGGCGTCGAATTCAGCGAACTCTTCATAGAAGTAGCGGCAGCTCTGGGCAATCTCTTTCAGCGTTTTGCAACGCTCGCCCAGCAGCTTCACCAACTCGGCCAGCTGCGGACCGTTGCGGGTATCGATATTTTCCTGCTCAATATGCCACTGCAGATGCGTCGCCACATACTCCGCCGGCAGCGTATTGATGTAATGATGGTTCAGCCACAGCAGCTTGTCGGTGTTGAACGCACTCGCGGATTTGCTGACCGCCCCCAGCGAGAAGAACTCGATCATCTCTTCGCGGGTGAAGATCTCCTGATCGCCATGGGACCAGCCCAGACGCACCAGATAGTTCAGCAGCGCTTCGGGCAGGTAGCCATCGTCGCGATACTGCATCACGCTGACCGCCCCGTGGCGTTTGGAGAGTTTCTTGCCATCGTCGCCGTTGATCATCGATACGTGCGCGTATACCGGCACAGGCGCATTCAGCGCTTTAAGGATGTTGATCTGGCGCGGCGTGTTGTTGATATGATCTTCACCACGGATCACGTGGGTGATCGCCATGTCCCAGTCATCCACTACGACGCAGAAGTTGTAGGTCGGGGAACCATCGGTACGGCGAATGATCAGATCGTCCAGCTCCTGGTTGCTGAACTCGATAGGTCCGCGGATCTGATCGTCAAAAATAACCGACCCTTCCTGCGGGTTGGCGAAACGCACCACGCACGGCTCATCATCGGCATGATGCTCGTGGCTATGGCGGCAGCGTCCATCGTAACGCGGCTTCTCACCGTTCGCCATTTGCTCTTCGCGCAACGCTTCCAGACGCTCTTTTGAGCAATAGCATTTATAAGCGGTACCGGCTTCCAGCATCTCATCGATCACGTTGTTATAACGATCGAAACGTTTAGTCTGGTAATAGGGACCTTCGTCCCATTGCAGATTCAGCCAGTTCATGCCATCCATGATGGCTTCAATTGCTTCCGGGGTGGAGCGTTCGAGATCGGTGTCTTCAATACGCAGTACAAACTCACCGCCGTGGTTACGGGCAAAAAGCCAGGAATAGAGAGCAGTACGCGCACCGCCAACGTGCAGATAGCCGGTTGGGCTTGGCGCGAAGCGAGTTTTGATTTTCATGAATTGGCCTTACGTTTAATAAAGATGCCGATAGCCGGCAATGTCCGGTGGAAATTATGGGTCAATATTCTAACACCGTGGGCTGATTCCTCAATGTTGTTCCCGTCGGAACGTCGCGGTTTGCCGTTTTTGTTTATAAATCATGCTATGACGCCGCTTTTGCGATCGCTTTGTTTAATTTTACGACGAACGAACGAATTCTTTAGAAAAGGCGTTGACTCATTTTCAACTCTCCCTATAATGCGACTCCACACAGCGGGGGTGATTAGCTCAGCTGGGAGAGCACCTCCCTTACAAGGAGGGGGTCGGCGGTTCGATCCCGTCATCACCCACCACTACTTAACGTAGTCTCCGCCGTGTAGAACAGAAAATTGAGAAGTGGGTGATTAGCTCAGCTGGGAGAGCACCTCCCTTACAAGGAGGGGGTCGGCGGTTCGATCCCGTCATCACCCACCACT